>JBJEOE010000030.1:0-18490 GCA_051880555.1 Acutalibacteraceae bacterium | reverse complement strand
ATAATAAGGAGACCTCTTTCCACTTTGCCGTGGACGATAAGGAGATTGTGCAGGGTATAGAGCTTGACCGCAATGCGTGGCACGCCTCCGACGGCAACGGCAAGGGCAACCGCGAGGGGATAGCGATTGAGATATGCTATTCAAGATCGGGCGGCGAACGTTGGCTTAAGGCTCTCGAAAATGCCGCAGAATTGACCGCTAAGCTGTTAAAGGACTACGGTTGGGGAATTGACAGGGTTACCAAACATCAGGACTACGGCGGCAAGCATTGTCCTCACAGAATACTTGACGAATACGGTTGGGATAATTTCCTTGCACTTGTAAAGAAATATTTGACAACTCCCGCAATATCAAAGCCCGCGCCCGCTCCGTCAAAGCTCGACGTTATCTATCAGATATGGGACGACGTTAAGAATAAGTGGCTGCCGAACGTTACAAACGACAGCGACTATGCGGGAATATTCGGTCACGATGTATGCGCGGTACTCGCTAACCTCACAAACGGAAACATCTTTTATAAGGTGCATTACAAGGGCGGCAAGTGGTTACCCGAGGTCGCAAACCGCACCGATTATGCGGGGCTGTTTAACAGACCTATAGACGGGCTTATGATGAAGACCGACACGGGTACTCAAATTTACTACCGAGTACATCTGCGCCGTTCGGGTAAGTGGTTACCGTGGGTCACAGGCTATTCCGAAAGCGATAATAACAACGGCTATGCGGGTATTATCGGTCAGGAAATCGATGGTATACAGATTAAATTTTAAAGGAGGGAAACAAAATGAACAAGAGCTTTGAAAAATGGTCAAAGGCGGCGGGAGTACGCGCAGTCAAGACAACCGCCCAGACCGCAGTTGCCACCATAGGCACCTCGGCGGTGCTGTCTGCCGTGGACTGGAAGGTAGTAATCTCCGCTTCACTCCTTGCAGGTCTTCTCTCGCTCCTTACAAGCGTTGCGGGTCTGCCGGAAGTAAAAGAAGATAAGGAAGAATAAAGTTAACCCCGCCCTTTTCCTATCGGATTTGGGCGGTTTATTTACAAAGAAGTAAAAATCGTACATTATTCGTACATATAAAATAAATGCCCGCTTAAATAGCGGGCTAAAAGGCATTTGGTGAAGATAAGTGGACTTGAACCACCGACCCCCTGCATGTCAAGGCGCCTGCGACGGCTCTTTCCAATCAAATCAGCTTTTTCCGCCCCTTTCCGCTCGGAAAACCGTTCTCTTTGACACTCTTATATCCATTGTTTCCGAGTACTCCGAAACGGTAAATGGTCAGGTATGTGGTCGGGAAAATACTATGATGCTCAAAAATTGCGCCGCATAATTCAAAGAAAGACAAAAAATATATAAAGATGAATAAAGCAGGGCAGACCTATGACAAAAATAACTATGTAAACATTAGAATAAGTTTGAAAAAATCACCTTGACATCGGAATATAAAATGGCTATACTAAAGTTGTACTTTGGATTAGACAAGAAAGGAGTATAATATGTATTCAATTAAAAGGCATATTGAAGATGTCGTTGAACGGAGATCTAAAAACAGTAAGGCGATACTGTTGACAGGTCCCAGACAGGTTGGTAAGTCCACCTTGTTCAGGTATTTGTTCAGTAATGTAAACAATGTAACATTTGATGACGATCTGCTGTTAGCGCAGGCGGAAGAAGATATGAACCTGTTTCTGCTTAACAATCCCTGTCCTTTGATGATTGATGAGGTTCAGAAATGTCCTTCTATATTTAATAAGCTTAAGATTTTACTTGATAATACGGATAGCTACGGTAACTTCTATCTGACGGGTTCGCAAAAGCTACAGTTAATGGAGGGCGTGAGCGAGTCTCTTGCGGGAAGAGTATCTGTCGTGGAGCTGGAAGGACTCTCTTTACGGGAAATTTACGATGTTCCCTTTATGAAACATTTTGTTCCCACGCAGGAATATATAAAAGAAAGAGAAGGCGCACTCAGGAACTACCGAGGCAAGCTTTGGGAAACTATACATCGTGGCAGTTATCCTGAGTTGTATTCCAACCCTGAAAGAGAGTGGGTGGATTTCTATCAGTCTTATGTCAAGACTTATCTGGAGAGGGATGTAAATAAGCTTATAAAAGCGAAAAACCACCTGACCTTCGTGAAATTCCTGACCTGTGTTGCGGCTCGTACCGGACAGGTGATTAACTACGCCAACATTTCCTCCGAGGTGGGCGTATCTGAAGTCACGGTAAAGGAATGGATTTCAATTCTTGAGAAGAGCGGAATTATCTATATTCTCAAGCCTTATACTTCAAGCGCTCTCAACCGTGCTATCAGAACACCTAAGCTGTATTTCAGAGATACGGGTCTTTGCTGCTATCTCACAAGATGGCTGACGCCTGATACACTTAAAAACGGTGCTATGGCGGGTGCAATGTTTGAGACCTTCGTAATCAATGAAATTCTTAAATCCTATTCTAACGAGGGTTTGGAGTACGATTTTAATGTTTTCTACTATAACGGAAAAGATAAGAAAAAGAAGAAGGAAAACGGAGAAGAAGTGGAGGTAGACGGTGAAATTGATTTGATACTCGAAGAAAACGGGGTTTTGTATCCAGTTGAGATTAAAATGTCCGCATCGCCAAAGGCGGATATGGCGTCGGAGTTTGATGTGCTCGACGGCATTCCCGATAAGAAAAGAGGTATGGGGACAATTATTTGCCTGTACGATAAGAAGCTGTATTTAAGAGAAAATCTCGTTGTATTGCCTCTTGAATACGTTTAATCTTTTTTCATTTGCTGTAGCAATCACAGATAAAAAATCCGAGGTTCATTATATTGAATGTGCCTCGGATTTTTGCAGATATACTATATTTTATTTTATTAAGATAAATCATTCAAATATTCCTTTACAGATTTTCCTGTTTCTTTTTTAAAGGCTGTGCGGAAGTAAACAACGTCTGAAAAGCCACAGCGGAAAGCTATTTCCTTTTGCGAGAAATAACCCGTTTCCAAAAGCGATTTCGCATAATTAAAGCGCAGGGAATCAAGGTACTGCTTGGGACTTGCTCCGTAAATATCCCTGAATTTTCGCCTGTACTGCGCGGGGCTTACATTGGCGCGCTTTGAAAGACTGTCAATGGAAAGCTCGGGATTGAAAAAGTTTTGCTTCATATATTCCGCCGATTCGGCTATATAATTCTTTTTAGTATTAAGGAGACCGAAATCTTTTGAAAGCTCGCCTAAAATTTCATAAAGCACCGCGGTTTCCCTGTACCGTGCTCCCGAAACGTTTTCAAGACGAAGCTGTAATGCTTTTATAAAAAGCCTGCGGTATTTCTCGGCGTCTGAAATTTTATAGACCTCAATATCTTCCATTACAAAGTTAAGAATATTAAAGTGAATAACGAGAATATCGTCTTCAAAGGCGGTTCTTTCATATGAAAGTCCCTCGGGGATTATACAAACACTTGCCGGCTCAAATGAGACGGTTTTGTTTTTATAAGTATATTTCCCCGGGGTATGAATACGTAGTGATATTGCAGAAAAGGTGCGCTTAGGAACTTTAAAATGCCCTTGCTTCTGATGAAAATTAAGTACATCTATAATTGAGAGAGCCATATTTTCGGGCAGCATATATCTTCACCTCGGTTATAATATATATCAAAAATGAGCGAAAATCAAGTGTTTTGTAGCGAAAATCATATTGTAATATAGTGAAAAAACTTTTATAATATCCGTAAAATAACTTTAAAGGGTGTTATAAATGAATTACAATTCAAATCCGTCAGAGCTTAAGATTACCGATATGCGCTTTGTCGATATAGACGGCGCTCCTAAACGCTGTACTCTCTTGCGTATTGACACCAATCAGGGCATAAGCGGTTACGGCGAGGTTCGCGACGCTTCAAGCAAGACCTATGCGCTTATGTTAAAAAGCCGTATTTTAGGGGAAAACCCCTGCAATGTGGATAAGATTTTCCGTAAGATAAAGCAGTTCGGCGGTCCCTCCCGTCAGGGCGGCGGAGTTTCGGGTATTGAAATTGCCCTGTGGGATTTAGCGGGCAAGGCATACGGAGTTCCGCTTTATCAGCTATTGGGCGGTAAATTCCGCGATGAGGTTCGCGTTTACTGCGATACCGATGTTGACGGTAAGCACACCGGTTACGATATGGGACTTGCCCTTAAAAAGCGTATGGAAATGGGCTTTACCTTCCTTAAAATGGACTTAGGTATCGGACTTTTGCTTGACGAACCGGGAACTATTAACGCGCCTCTTGGTTTTATTGACGATATGAAAAAGTATGCTTCACATATTCTGAATGTTCAGGGCGGAAGTGTTACGGCAGATATGGTAAAGAGCCAAAAAAGCTATTCTATTGTAACCACCGCACACCCGTTTACGGGAATACATCTTACCGAAAAGGGTCTCGACTACCTTGAAAACTATGTTAAAGAGGTAAGAGAAGTAATCGGCTATGATGTGCCGCTGGCAATCGACCATTTCGGTCATGTATGCGTTGAGGACTGCATACGCTTCGCACGGAGAATGGAGCCCTACAACCTTGCCTGGATTGAGGATATGGTTCCCTGGATGTATACCGACCAGTATGTAAGACTTAAAAACAGTACTACAATTCCTGTTTGCACGGGCGAGGATATTTACCTTAAGGAGGGCTTTGAAACCCTTATTAAGGCGGGCGGTGTTTCGGTTATCCACCCCGACATTTTGACCTGCGGCGGCGCTTTGGAGCTTAAAAAGATTGCTGACATTGCAGACGAAAACGGTGTTGCGGTTGCAGTACATATGGCGGAAAGTCCGGTTGCATGTCTTGCGGCGGTGCATACCGCGGCGGCAATGCACAATTGCTTAGCTCTCGAATTCCACTCGGTAGATGTTCCGTGGTGGGCGGATATGGTTAAGGGTATTCCTAATCCTCTCTTCCAAAACGGATTTATTAAAGTGCCGGAAAAACCGGGTCTTGGCTTCGACGGCTTAAACGAGGAGGTTATTAAGGAACACATTAATCCGAATATCCCCGGATACTTTGAATCCACCGACGAATGGAATACCGAATTTTCTAACGACAGAATTTGGAGCTAAAAAATGAAATTATTTACCGAGAAAAAATTCTTATCCGAAAAAACCGGAAAAAAGCTTAATTATTTATCCTATACACCGAAAAAAGCCAAAAATGTGCCTCTTATTATTTATTTGCACGGTGCGGGAAGTCGCGGAGACGAGCTTTCGTCTATGTCGCAGGTAGGGCCTATAGGCGAGCTTGAAAATGGCAGATGCATACCGGCAAATATAGTTGCTCCGCAGTGTTACGGAGATACGTGGTTTGAGTTGTTTGAAACTCTTATTGACTTCGCGGAAACCGTAACAAATGAAAATGGCATTAAAAAAAACAGAATTTATCTTACGGGCGTAAGTATGGGAGCTTATGCCGCGTGGCAGCTTGCAATGACAAAACCTGAATTATTCGCGGCACTTGTTCCGGTTTGCGGCGGAGGAATGTATTGGAATGCGGCACGGCTTAAAAATATACCGATTTGGGCTTTTCACGGCGCATTGGATAATGTGGTATACCCCGAAGAAAGTCTTAAAATGGTTTCAGCGATTAATAAAAACGGCGGTAACGCTAAATTGACGGTTTTTCCTCATAACGATCACAATTCATGGGACAGCGCATTTTCATTAGACGAAATGTGGGAATGGCTGTTTGAACAAAAAAGGACGGATATAAATGAATTTTAATGACAGAGAAAAGATAATACAATTAACACCCCTTTGGAAGGGTGAGCGTTTGCCCGACGGCAGACCAAAGGTTGAGGACAAATACCTTGACGCGCTTTACGGAATGACCCTTGAAGAGGTTTGGAAGCCGATTTTTGTTCTGGGCTACGAGCATCAGTTTGTGGGCGGAGGCTTAGCACCCCTTGCAACCCTGCACGACGACGGCAGAAAATTGGTAGGCAGAGCCGTAACCTGTACCTATTGCCCGACCCGCCCCGATTTGCACGACGTCCAGTTTGGCAGAGGTGCCGAGGACGGACTGCAGGGTAACTATAACCAATGGGTTATCGACCACCTTTATGAGCGGGATGTTGTTGTGTGCGATATGTACGATAAAATATACAAGGGTACATTTTTAGGTGGAAATCTGACTACCGCACTTCAAAAGCACACCAAAACAGGCGGCGCTGTAATTTGGGGCGGCATACGCGATGTTGAGCAGATGAAAAAGGTTCCGGATGTTCAGGTTTATTACAGAGGTATTGACCCAACGCCTATCAGAGAATTTGTGATGAAGGATTGGAACGATATTACTTCTTTCGGCGGCGCGGTTTGCCTGCCGGGTGATGTTGTGTTCGGTGCGGGATGCGGAGTACTCTTTATTCCGTCACACCTTGTAGCCGACGTTGTTGAGGGTGCGGCGAAAACCCACGTTAAGGACGATTTCGGCTTTGAAATGATTTGTCAGGGCAAATTCACCACCGCCCAGATAGATAAAAATACCTGGACCGAGGAAATGCTCGATATGCTCCTTGAATGGATAAAGACCGACCCGCGCGGTGAGGAATACCGTGATCTTGACTGGTCTAAGGAATACGATCTTGCACGTAACGGCGACCCGAACGATACTCAAACAGCTTTATAAAGGGTGAAAGCGATGGAAAAATTTGTACCCGTAGTAGTTATTAAAGAATTATCCGAAACCGATAGAATATTATCGGCATTAAAGGCGAACGGCATTAACTGCGCCGAAATTACATTCAGAACCGCCTGTGCTAAAGAGGCAATAGAGTATGCAATTAAAAATTATCCCGAAATGTCGATAGGCGCGGGAACGGTTATTAACGCCGAGCAATGCAAACAGGCGTTAGACCTCGGTTGTGAATTTATTGTATCTCCGGGACTTTCGGCAGAGGTTGCAAAGCTTTGTAAGGAAAGAAATGTACCCTATTATCCCGGCTGTGTAACGCCCACCGAGATTATGCAGGCGCTTGATTTAGGTATTACTACCGTTAAATTCTTCCCCGCGAATGTTTACGGCGGTTTAAAGGCATTAAAGGCTTTGTCCGCTCCGTTCCCGCAGGTTAGGTTTATCCCGACAGGAGGGGTTGACCGCAGTAATATAGACGAATTTTTGGCTTTCGATAAGATAGCGGCAATAGGCGGTAGCTTCTTTGTAAAAGAAGCTTTAGAAAAAGTGGAGGGTAAATAATATGGCTAAGGTAGTTACTTTCGGCGAATTAATGTTAAGGCTTGCCCCTAACGGATATTACAGATTTTTTCAGAACGACCAGATGCAGGCGACCTTCGGCGGCGGTGAAGCAAACGTTGCGGTAAGCCTTGCAAACTACGGTCTTGACAGCGTTTATGTGACAAAGCTTCCCAAACACGCAATAGGTCAGGCGGCGGTGAACAGCCTTCGCTATTTCGGTGTAGATACAAGCAAGATTGTACGCGGCGGTGAGAGAGTAGGTATTTACTACCTCGAAAAGGGCGCGTCACAGCGTGGCTCGGTTTGTATTTATGACCGTAAGTACTCGGCTATTCAGCAAGCCGATGTAAAGGATTTTGACTGGGACAGCATTTTTGAGGGTGCGGACTGGTTCCATTTTACGGGAATTACTCCCGCTTTAGGCGAAAACCTTGTTGAAATCTGCAAGCAGGCTTGTGTCGCCGCAAAGGCAAAGGGCGTCAAAATTTCCTGCGACTTAAACTATCGTGGCAAGCTTTGGACAAGAGAAGAAGCAAGAGCCGCTATGACCGAGCTTTGCAAATATGTTGATGTCTGCATTTCTAACGAGGAGGACGCAAAGGATGTTTTCGGCATTGAGGCTGAAAACACCGATATTTACGGCGGCAAGCTTGATAAAGAGGGCTACAAGTCTGTAGCAAAGCAGTTAGCAGATAAATTTGGCTTTGAAAAGGTTGCTATCACACTTAGGTCTTCAATCTCCGCCAGCGACAACGATTGGGCGGGTATGCTCTATGACGGCGAGGATTACTACTTCTCTAAGGAATATCATCTGCACATCGTTGACCGCGTAGGCGGCGGAGATTCCTTCGGCGGCGGGCTTATTTATGCTCTGCTTAACGGCAAATCCTCAAAGGACGCTATTGAATTTGCGGTCGCCGCGTCGGCGCTCAAGCACTCTATTGAGGGCGACTACAACCGCGTTTCCGTTTCCGAGGTGGAAAAGCTTGCGGGCGGCGACGGCTCGGGAAGAGTGCAGAGGTGACTTAGAATGAAAAAAGTATTAGTTACGGGCTCTTCAAGAGGAATCGGCAGGGCGATAGCGGTTCGCCTTGCAAGGGACGGATATTTTGTATATGTTCACGCGGCGGGGAATATAGAAAAAGCGCGGGAGACTGCCGAAATAATAACTCAAAACGGCGGTAAGGCAGAGGTTGTAACAGCAAATCTGTGCGATATTAAACAGACTGAAAAATTAGCCGAAACGGTTAAGGATATAGATGTGCTTGTTCTTAACGCCTCATTGCAGTACCGCACCCCTTGGGCGGAAATAACCGCCGAAGAATGTTATGAGCAGTTAAACTGCAACTTTGTGTCTTCTATGCTGCTTATTCAGTCGGCTGTGCCTTATATGAAGAAAAAAGGCTGGGGAAGAATAGTAACAATAGGCTCGGTTCAGGAGGCTAAGCCCCACCCCGATATGCTTGTGTACTCCGCAAGCAAGGCGGCGCAGACTAATATGGTGCAGTCGCTCTCTTTACAGCTTGCAAAGGACGGTATCACCGTAAATAACATCGCCCCGGGCGTTATCTACACCGACCGCAATGTCAAAGCCCTTTCCGACCCGGAATATGCCAAAAAGGTGACCGACAGTATTCCCGTCGGCTTTTACGGAGAGCCCGAGGACTGTGCAGGAATGGTGTCTCTCCTTTGCTCGGAGGAGGGGCGGTATATCACGGGGCAGTCGATTTATGTTGACGGAGGAAAGAGCGTACAATGAAAATTCGTTTTTTAGGACAGAGCGGATATATTCTTAAATCGGGCAATACCGAAGTAATTATAGACCCCTATCTTTCGGACAGCGTAAACCGCGTAGCAAATAGACCGCGCACGCTTCCCGTTCCGATAAATCCCAAGGATATAATATGCGACGCGGTTATCTGCACCCACAATCACCTCGACCACTTAGACCCGGATACTGTTTCGGAAATACCGCATAATCAGTATTTTATAACCACAAACGAGGGAGTGGCAGAGCTTAAAAAGCTCGGCAGAGAAAATGCCGCCGCGCTTAATGTGGGCGACAGTATAAAAGTCGGCGATTTCCAAATAACCGCTGTATTTGCCGACCATACGGTTGAGGCGTTTGGGCTTATTGTTAAAGCGGAAAATGAAACCCTTTATTTCAGCGGCGACACGCTTTTCAATGAAAAGTTATTTCAAATTTCGGAATACGCCCCCGATATTACCTTTATCTGCATTAACGGCAGGCTCGGAAATATGAATGTGGACGAGGCGCTTGTTACCGCAAAGAAAATCGGCGCAAAAATAAATATTCCCAACCATTACGATATGTTTGAATCAAATTCCGAGAACCCGCTTTTGTTTTCGGAGAAAATCGACGGCGGCTTTGTTATGGAATTTGATAAAGAATATACGGTCAGCGAAACAGACGACCGAATTTTCGCTTAATATTCGTTACAGCACATAACAAAATACGCTAATCTTAACGAGGTTGTCGCAAGTAGGTAATACTACGGGCGACAGCCCTTTTTTATACATTAAACTTATGTATCAAAAAAACGGTTTGTCGGTGAGTTTTAAGTTTTTTTATTTGCTAAAGAAATATCATTTTTATTTTATATAATACATTTTATTCTTTAATATGTTTTTATTTTTTGCAAATAGATATTTATTACCAAATTAACTAGTAAAATATTTGTATTTTTTCCACAAACGGGTAAAAGCGTGAAAAAAGTATCAAAAAACGGATATTTTGTATGAATTTTTGGGTTGTCAGATTTTTAATGAAAGATTATAATGAGTACACAGATATTAATATTGCCCAAAAAGCAATTTGAAAGTATACAATTTTATTGTGAGTTTTTTAACGATAATTACGGAGGCTACTATGACACCCGAAGAAAGAAGAAGGCTTTGGTACGATATGCTTGACAAGGATATGCCCATTGTCGAAGAACGCGTTTCAAACGGAATAAAAAACAACAGAAAGGGCAAGACGCTTCTAAAGCTTATCGGAAAAGAAGGCAAGCCGATCTGTGGGAAAAAGATATGGATTGTTCAAAAAACGCATGATTTTAAGTTCGGCGCGAATCTTTTCATGCTTAAGGGCTTTGAAACCGAAGCAGAGAATAGTGCGTATGAAAAAGCATTTGCGGAGCTTTTTAATATTGCGACCGTTCCTTTTTATTGGAATACATTAGAGCCCGAAAAGGGAAAGCCGAGATTTTCAAAGGATAGTCCCTTTATCAGTAGGCGCCCTCCGACTGACCTATGCGTCGAGTATTGCGAAGAAAACGGAATAGACCCTAAGCTTCATTGCCTTGTTTACGATAACTATATTCCGAGCTGGCTTCCGAAAAACGATATGAAGCAGATGGAATATTACTACGAAAAACGGATTTCGGAGATTGCCGAACGGTATGCGGGCAGGATGTATGAGTTTGAGGTTATCAACGAAACTATGAGTACTAAGTGGTGGCACGACCAATCGGTTATAAGCTCTAAACGCGATGTAGTAGAGTGGGCGTTCGCCTTAGCAAAAAAATATCTGCCAGGTGAAAAGCTTATTATTAACGAAGGCTATCCGCTGCTTGAAGCGGCAACTATGGATTACAGAAGCGGGTACTTTTTGCAGATTGAAAAATGCCTGCTTAATAAAACCCCGATAGACAAAATCGGAACACAGCACCATATTTTTGTAGGCAATACCGCGAGAACCGAGGAGGAATACGACCTCTCGGTTAAAGAACACCTTAACGAGGGCAGTCCCCTTATGCACCTTAAGGCGCTTGATGTTTACGGAGATTTAGGCTTGCCTATTGAGCTTACCGAGCTTACAATTCCTACCTTCGGTGACTCGCCTGAGGACGAAGAGCTCCAAGCTCAGCTTGTAAAAGCGATTTATTCCGTATGGTTTTCTCACCCTGCTGTCGATTCTGTTATTTATTGGAATTTGGTTGACGGCTGTGCTTATAAATCAGACAGTAAGGATTGGTATTGTGATGAAAACAACTGCCGCGGCGGATTATATCACAGGGATTTAACCCCAAAAAAATCGGCGCTTATGCTTTCAAACCTTATTAATAAGGAATGGCATACGGAATACAGTGCGGAAACGGACTGTAACGGCTGTGTTGAGCTTAACGGATTTTTCGGTAATTATTCGATTATCATAGACGGCGAGGAGTATGAAATCGGACTTCATAAAAACGGAAAGACCGAGTTAGAATTGCTTTTATAATTTTATTATTACATATGTAAAGTCTTTTAATGATTTGTATTTTCCTGCATGGCTGCAGTTATAATAAAAATTTTGAAAGGAAGTTATTTATGGCAAAGGTAAAAAAGTATTTGGCAGCATTTCTGGCGACGGTAATGACGGTTTCGCTTATCATTATTCCCGGTGCTGTGGGAGTTTCGGCGGCAACGGCAAACGATACCGTAAATGAAGCTTCAAACAGTCGGGAGGGTTATGTAAGCTTTTTGGAAAAATCGCCCAACCCTGTAAATGACGGAACTGTTAAGGGAGCAAGCGTTTCGACACAGGATACATCCAATAATTACGCTTTCTTAAAGCAGCTTGATGTTACCGTGACCGACGCCGCATCCTTTAACACCGCAGGTAGCTGGTTTTGGTTTAACGGAGTAAATTGGCAGAACAAGTATGACGATTTATCTCAAATCAGCAACAACGGTTATCTTGAATTTTGGGTAAAGGCTACCGCCGCGGTTGAGTTTGAGGTAAGACTTTCCGCAACCTACGGCTATTATACCCATACTGTCAAGGTTGAAACTGTAGGCGAGTGGCAAAAGCTTAAGCTTAGCTTTATAAATTTCAAGGCAGAGGAGTATGCAAAAACAACGCTGCTTTCAAATTTAGCCGGAATTAAAATCGTATTCGGTGCAAACAGCTTTGCTGTAGGCGATTCCGTAAGCTTCGGTTCAATGAGCTTCTATACCGATAATACCGCCTATAACGGTTATGTAAAGGTTCAAGAGGGTGAAGTGAGCTTTCAGGATAAAAATCTGACAGCTGATAAAGTGGAAAGAGTGGATTATTCTGCTAACGGCGAAAAGTTCAGTTATTCCAAAAAGCTGACCTTCACCGCGTCGGAATCAAACAACAAAAAGTATTTCGATGTTCAATTCCCCTCTGACATTTCTTCCATAAACTTAGGCAATGACGGATATGTAAGCTTTTGGGTAAGATCTAATCAACCGATTACAACAAAATATCATACTATGAATACTTCATGGGCAAACACATTTACCGACGGTGCAACTCATTTGAAGACCTTCGGGGGAGATAATGTTTGGAAAGAGTATCGAATTTATAAATCAGAGCTTTCCAATACCTCTAATTTGTGGAGACTGCGTTTTTATGTATTAACAGGAAATCTCACGGCAAACAGTAGCGTTTCGATTGAATTTTCGGGCTTTGCGGTTTACACCAAGCTAGACTACGAAAACAATATTTATCAGGCAGTTCCCGAAAAGACCTTGACTAATATAATATTAGGCGGAAACGCTAAAGATAATACATATTTGGCTGAGGTAGAAGTAACAAACCCGAATGCGTCCTTCTCAACTGCTTATCAGGCGGCAGTTAAAAACAACAGCTTCTATGCAGGCAGTAATTGGCAGGGAGCATACTTCATATATTCGGAAAATTGGCCAAACGCAAACTTTAATATAAGCAAAATCACAACAGACGGTTATATTAAAACTTATATTAAAACCGAACGTCCTATCAAGCTTTTGCTGGGCGTATACGGAGAGGGCTATAAATTCTCTAAAGACGTCACGGTGTATATAAACGGCTCTTCGGATTGGCAGGAAATATTAATTCCCATCAGCAGATTCCAGCCTAATTCAGACAATACACTTCCTCTCGGTGACGGCAGCGGCGGAGATTCGCCTATACCCCTTAACAAAATAATGGGCTTTAGATGGCGCGTATTACAGAACGGTAAGGAATTTTTGAACCCCGCAACCTTTGATGAAAGCGGAAATTATGTAAGCGGAGAAACGGTATACTTCGGTCCGATGGACTTTGTTCGTATGATTCACGCGGATTTTGATGATAACCGCACTATCGATTCAAAGGATCTTACTTCAATGAAAAAAGCGCTTATCGGCAGCTTAGAGGTTACTGCTGCAAGCGCGGACGCTAATGGGGACGGCGGTTTTGATATACTTGACCTTGTTCACCTTAAAAAGTATCTTGCGGATATTGCTCCTATAACAGTTGATATGAGCAATACTCTTACCTGCGGCGGAGGAAACGGAATACTTGTATCCGATAAAAATAAGGTATTACCAGACGATACTGTTATTAACGCTTTCAGAAACACATCGAACACTTCGTTTACCGGGCTTTATGCTTCGGCAACATTGCTTGACAGCATTTGCATTGAGGCGGTAAGCAATAATTCAAAGGGCGAAGCTCAGGTTGTAAGCCCCACGGGTAGTGTTATTGTAAAAATTCCCGTAAGCTACCTTTACACAAGCAAGGGCGTTAATATAAGAAATATCGCTTCGGTTAAGGCGGCGGTACAATACAACGGCGGCTGTAAGCCGGTATCGATTGCTCACGACAGCAATTATGTATATGTTACCACAGATGTTTTAGGCGATTTTTGCTTCTATACAGGAGAAACAATTGCGGCTACAACCGCTGTAGACACCTCCGATTTGGTAGTAGTGCTTGAAGAAGATCATCCCGGCGTTACAGGTTATGACGCTGTTTATACCGCAAAGGCTTATCAAGGCGGTGTAGAAATTGAAAATCCCAACTTTACTACCGATATTGCGGATATTACTATTGACGGCAATACGGTGACTGTTCCCGCAAGCTTTAAGGACAACACAACCGTTGACGGTACAAAGCTTACCGTTACAGCGGGTGATCCTAATCAAAAGGTGCTTTCAAAGAGGCATCAGATTGCTCCGTATCGCGCTCAACCGGCAACCGATAATATTACATCTAATCGGAAATATGAAGTTGTAACAGATGCACCTGACGGTAGCAGTGACTTTGGTAAATACTTTTCTTTTACTGTCGAAAACGGTTTCTATAACTATGATTACACCATAGATTGGAGCTTTTTCGCTATGATCAGCGATGATAAAGCGCATGACTTTTCGGCACTTGCTAACAAGAATTCGTATTTAAGACTGTGGGTTAAAACACCCCACGCCGCAACCTTTACCGTCCATCTTTTTGGCAGTAATTATCAATCAAAAGCGAGCGCAACAGTAACCTCAAACGGTAACATTGACGAAAACACATGGCAGGCAATAGATATTCCTGTTTCCAACCTTAATATTTCAGAAGACCTTGATTTATCAGAGGTTTACGGTGTCAGGCTTTCCCCTGCGAATTCTGCTGATCAGTTCCTCGCCGTCGGCGAGACCTTCACCTTTGGCGCTATCGACTTAATGGTTCCTGCTGAAATATCCTCTTATTATCCCCTGATGATAAGAAACTGGAAGAATGTTGTTACCGATAATTTTGACGGCGACTCGCTCAACGGCAATATATGGAATATCTATAACGGCGACGGAACAGAGCAGAATACGGGAGCTACGGCAAAATATAATTCAAACGCTCTTTCCGTAGAAAACGGCAACCTTGTTATGAAGGTTGTAAAGGAGTCCGACGGAACCTTCTCTATCCCGAGAATTACCACGGTGGGCAAATATGAACAGACCTACGGCTTGTTCAGCGCAAAGATTAAAACTCCTAAAAATACAACCGCAGGCGTTAACACCGCTTTTTGGCTCTTACCCTCAAGCGGAAGCTGGGGAACAGCGTTTATAGGAGATATGGGCGATAACTCGGTAGGCGAGGTTGATATTTTGGAAACTTCGCCGTATTGGCCGATTACTAACGCAATAACCGCGATTCACACCTGGGATAAGAATGGCAACAAGGTAAGCGGTAATGAAAAAGGTTTAACAAATGCGAATATTTCTTCAAATACAGGATATGTTGATGTGGCTTGCGTATGGACCGAAAACGCTCTCTATTTCTATTATGACGGTGTACTTGTAAGAAAAGAAGCGATAAAGTCCAACTCTTCCGAGAAGGTTTATCCCATTCTCAGTATGAGCATAGCGGGTTACAACAGCAATTCTACATGGCTTGGCAGCTTTACCGACGCTGACGTCCCCAATTTTGTAAGCTATGTTGATAGCTTCAGCATCAGCAAATAATATTTGTTTTTAATCGTGGAAGGCAAACCTGTTTTGCCTTCCGCACCTACAAGCCACGGGAATAAAAGAGGAGTTTTTATTGTTTATATTGTATCGGTATAAACATATTACAGGAGGAAATGATGAAACACGAAAAATATCGTAAAAGAATATCCGTTGTTTTGGCAGTTATTATTGCCGCAATGGGTGTTCTTCCGCATTTAGTATTCTTCAATGACATCAGCGCAGCTAATATGCCGCAAGAGGCGAACGGCGCATATGACTTTGTGAAGTATTTAGAGCCGAAAACCTTTGACGGTAGCAGCGGTGCCGACAGTATCTCAAATTCCCGTGCTTCCGATTTACAAACCGAAAATTTTACTAAGGTTGTAAAATCCACGTTAAACGCGGGTAAGGCTGATACTTATTACAGTAAGGATCAGGCATTTTATATCTATTATGTTGATAACATAACCGACTACACCGTTTTCGACACCTTTTCACTTATGGGCGCTAACGGTTGCTTTGATATTTGGGTAAAGACCCCCAAGGCAATGACCTTTACGGTTAAGGTTCGCAACAAGGATGATATTCACGCAACATATAATGTCACCTCTACCGTCTCGGCTGATTGGCAGGCATTGAGGATTCCCGTTGCGGATATGACCTATTCGGACGGTTATAACTCTCAAAACGCATTTAATCAGCTTACCGCCGTTTCCATAACTCCCGCCCGGAGCGCCGAGGGATTTTTGGCGGAAAACGAATCAATCTATTGGGGCGGAATAGAGCTTTATAAGTCTGTAATACCCGAGGACGGTAAATACGAGCTTAAATATGCTTTAGAGCCTAAGACCTTTGACGGCAGTAGCGGCTCGGTATCTACCGAGGCTGTTACTCCCGAAAAGTTCACTAAGGAAGTTAAGGCTACATTAAACACAGGCAAGGCAAGCACTTATTATGCAAAGGATCAGGCGTTTTATCTCTATTACGAAAACAATATAACGGATTATACCGTGTTTGACAAGCTTTCGGCTATGGGCGAAAACGGACATTTCAGCCTCTGGCTTAAAACTCCCCACGCAATGTCCTTTACCTTAAAGCTCCGCAATAAAGACGATATACACGCGTCTGTCAAAATTAATACCGCCGCTTATAACGGCTGGCAGGAAATATTTATTCCCGCCTCTATTTTAACCTTTGAGGACGGTTGGAATTTATCGAATGCCTTTAGCGAGCTGACGGGCATATCGATAACTCCCGACCGCGACAACGAAGGCGATCTTTTCCTTAAAGAGGGCGAATCCTTCACGGTAGGAAGAATCAGCGTTTATCAGATGTCGGAAGGCTATAAAACTCCAGATAAGCGTTATCAGATTAATCCTTGGCGCGATAATGCGACTAAGGCAAACGGAGTAATGACTGCCGCTATGGGCGACGTTACAAGCGCGCCCGACGGAAGCCAAGATTTCGGTAAATATTATTCATTCACCGTGGGAGAGAATTTTTACACTGTAGATTACAGCTCGGCAAACCGAATGTATATGCTTTTAGGCTCGGGCTGGGCGGCAAACCTCGATTTCTCGGTACTAAAGGAAGAGGATTCATTTCTTAGGCTTTGGGTTAAAACACCCCACTCCGCAACCTTTACAATAACAATTTTAGACGGCAGCTATGTGGCAAAGGGTTCTGCAACCGTTACAACGGCGGACGATACAGCGGACTGGCAGACAATCGACATTCCCGTAAGCAAGCTTAATTTGGCGGCAGACCTTGATTTGACTAAGGTGTTAGCAATTAAGCTTTCACCTGCCGATTCTGCCGACAAATTCCTTAAGACAGGCGAGACCTTCACTTACGGCGCGATAGATTTCTTCAAGACGGGCGGCTCTGAATTAGGCGGCTCGGGCGAAGGCGGCGATACGCCGATACAAACCGTTACTCCCGATAAGCGCTATCAGATTAATCCTTGGCGCGATAATGCGACTAAGGCAAACGGAGTAATGACTGCCGCTATGGGCGACGTTACAAGCGCGCCCGACGGAAGCCAAGATTTCGGTAAATATTATTCATTCACCGTGGGAGAGAATTTTTACACTGTAGATTACAGCTCGGCAAACCGAATGTATATGCTTTTAGGCTCGGGCTGGGCGGCAAACCTCGATTTCTCGGTACTAAAGGAAGAGGATTCATTTCTTAGGCTTTGGGTTAAAACACCCCACTCCGCAACCTTTACAATAACAATTTTAGACGGCAGCTATGTGGCAAAGGGTTCTGCAACCGTTACAACGGCGGACGATACAGCGGACTGGCAGACAATCGATATTCCCGTAAGCAAGCTTAATTTGGCGACAGACCTTGACTTAACTAAGGTTCTGGCTATCAAGCTTTCTCCCGCAGGCAAGGCAAAATATTTCTTAAACACGGGCGAAACCTTTACCTACGGTGCTTTCGACCTCTTTAAGACGGGCGGAAGCGAGATTGATTGGCCCGAAGAACCTGAGGGACCGACCGAGTTTCAAGCGTCTTCTTTCCTTGATAACCAACCTAAAATGTATTCTCAAAACGGAGTTTATTCGGAGCTTGGCGATGTTGATTTCACTAAAGCAATTTATTGGAAGGTTACAAGCGATGCCTTTTACTCTGCTTTGACAGACTATAACAGATGTATTTATGTTTTAGGACCCAAAAGCTGGACTGCACCCAACTATGATTTTTCGCTTCTTAAAACCGAGGGCTATATGAGGCTTTATTATAAAACTGAAAAGCCCGCGACCTTTAAGATTTCATTCCTTGATACCAGTTATCAGGAGCAGGGAAGCTTTAGTGTTACTACCGCGGAGGGTACCGATTGGCAGTATGTCGATGTTAACGTCACTGATATGACCCTCAACGAAGACTTTGATTTTTCAAAGGTCTTTGCCGTTAAAATGTATGCTTCCGGTTCTGCGAATACCTTTGTTGATGTCGGAAAGCAAATTGTATTTGGCTCTATGTACCTTTACAAGGGAGACAAAGATCCCTCGGAAGGGGGCGGCGGCGAGGAGGAAATGCCTGATTATGTCGATTTAGGTGAATTAA
>JBJEOE010000029.1:0-18800 GCA_051880555.1 Acutalibacteraceae bacterium | reverse complement strand
TGTCGGCAAGCGGCAAAATATTTTTGCTCCTAATCTTGACCGTCATATTATGCTCAACGGCAGAAATATCGTCTATTGTTAAGGCTTCTCCGCTTTTTTCAAGCCTTAATGCGCCTGCAAAATTTTTTCCTGCGTAAGCAAGCGAGACCTCGCCCGTATCGCCCTTTTCGCCTTTAAGGGCGGCTAACTGTTCAGCGGTGAAATCGGAGTAGATGAACGGGTCGCCTTTATCACCTTTATCGCCTTTATCTCCCTTGTCGCCTTTTACTCCCTGAATACCTTGAATTCCACGCTCTCCTGTATCTCCTTTTTCGCCCCGCGGTCCGGTATCCCCTGTATCGCCCTTTTCCCCTTTAAGAGCGGCTAACTGTTCAGCGGTAAAGTCGGCGTAGGTAAATGGGTCGCCCCTGTCGCCTTTATCACCCTTATCTCCTTTTACTCCCTGAATACCCTGTATTCCCTGCTCGCCTGTGTCGCCTTTATCACCCTTTTCGCCCTGCGGACCCGTATCGCCCTTGTCACCCTTAAATACTCCGCTGTCCGCGTCGTCGCGTACCGAACGGGCTATCTGCTTGGTCGCGTTTGCAAGGCTTACAAGCTGCTCATATTCTGTAGGTGTAGGCTCTGAAGGCAGGTCGCCCTCGCCGTAGCCGCTTTCTATAACCGTAACTCTAACCTGTGGGGTCGTTGCCCTGCTGTCGCCCAAAACGCCGAATACCGACACCGTGAACTGCGGCGCTTTTATAACCTCATAAGGCACATAACATTCGTTTTCACCTGTGCATAAACCGTCGTCGCCGTTAAGTACAACACTTATTGTTTCTTCGCCGTTTCTGAATACCGCAGTTTTGGCATATCCGTTCCAGCTCGTCGGAAAATTAAAGCTTATTTTTTCAAACATAACGCTGTCGGCAATAGTATTATTGTATGCTATAATATTGCCGTCATCAAAAATATCTACTTTTATCAATATTATTCCTCCAAAATTAATTGTATATCAAAATAAGCGCCTTATTTCCTCCTTTCGCGCCTAATTTTATTTTGATACCGTAATTAAGAAAGAAAAATCTTTTAAAAATGTAAACCTTTTTTTAAGGCATACTGTTTCATACACTACGGTTTAAATTTTCTTATAACCTCTAAAAACTGTTCGCCGTACTGTTTAAGCTTTACATTGCCCACTCCCGAAACGTTCAATACCTGTTGCTTTCATATATAAAAACTCCTTTTCATTATTTAATGTTGTGGAGTTAGTATGTGGAAGATTGCCATTATTATACTCGCTTTGTATCATTCAATCATTCTCAAAAAATTGCGGTTGAAAAACGACCCCGCAAGTGTTAAAATAGCTTTATCACTCTGCTTTATGAAACGAGGAAAATAAATTGAACGAAAAAGAAATTGCCGAGATAAGACGGCGCTTTAACCCGCAAAAAACAAACATAACAAGCGTACACGGCTGTTGCGTAAATGAAAAACACGAAATAACAGCCGAGTTCTGCCAGCCCTTAGCCAATCTTACTCAGGACGAAACCGAGTCTCTGCTTACCTTGCTTAAAAAACTGCTCTCGGGGACTCTTGACCGCAATCTTTTAGACATAGAGTTTTCAAACGAGCAGGTTCTGCAGGGCAAGGAGCATAAAAGACTGCTTAAGCTCCGCGACGGCTCGCTTAGTGACGAAGTCGAGCTAAAACAGCTGTTTACCGATATTATTTCGTCGGTAAAAACCGAAGGCTCGTTTTTAATTCTTGCCGCGTCGGACAGCTACGACGTCTTTACATACACCGAGGACGGCAAAAAGAGCGAGGACTCGACCGAGCTGTTTAAGTATTTTGTATGCGGCGTTTTCCCGATGAAAATGACAAAGCCGCAGTTAAGCTTTGCCGCCTTTGACAGCACCTTTAAAAATATAGTATCAAACGCGGTAATCTGTCCTCCGGAGCTGGGATTTATGTTCCCCGCCTTTGACGACCGCGCGGCGAACATCTACAACACGGTATTTTACACTAAAGACAGCGGTGCGAACCATTCGGAAATTATAGGAAAGCTCTTTGCCGCCGAGCCGCCTATGCCTGCGGACAGCCAGCGTGAGACCTTTAATACCCTGCTTTCTGACGCAACAGGCGGCGAAAGTAATCTTGAAATAATCAAAAGCCTTCAGGACGAGATAGGTGAAATTATAGCCGACCGCAAGGAAAGAAAGGAATACGAGCCGTTAAGCTTTTCACGCGACGATATATGCGATATTCTGCGTTCGGCAGAGGTAAGCGACGAGCGGATTGACAGCTTTAAAGAGGGCTTTAATCAAAGCTTCGGCGAAAAGGCGCGGCTTAATCCGCAGAATCTGGTGGAAACCAAACGTCTGGAGCTTTCAAGCGCCGATATAAGCATAAAAATCAATCCCGAGCGAAGCGAGCTTGTAGAAACCCGCGTAATTGACGGGGTTAAATATATACTTATTCGCGCCGACGAGGAAATTGAAGTCAACGGCGTACCGATAAATATTAATTAAATTAAAGGTACGAAAATATTTTTAAAATATCAAAAGCCCCGATAAGGAATTTATCCCTATCGGGGCTTGCCGATTATTATTCGTTAAAAAAATCCTTGATTTTATCGGTGAAGCTTTTGCGCTTTTTATAGTTTCTATCGTCTGTTACCTTGTCGAATTCCTTAAGCTTATCCTTTTGCGCCTTGGAAAGCTCCTTAGGCACCTCGACCGTTATCTTTACATACTGATCGCCCTTACCCGAGTAATTAAGCCTCTGGATACCCTTTCCGCGAAGCTTAAATTCATCTCCGGGCTGAGTACCCTCGTGAATGGTGAATTTCACCTTTCCGTCAAGGGTAGGAACCACGATTTCATCGCCCAAAGCCGCCTGAGTAAAGGTGATCGGAATTTCGCAGTAAACGTCATACCCACTGCGCTCAAAAATCGGGTGAGGACGGACGTTGACGTTTATTCTAAGATCGCCTGCAGGACCTCCGTTTACACCCGAGTCGCCGCCGCCGCGAAGATTGATAACCTGTCCGTCATCAATTCCCGCGGGAATATCCACATTCTGTTCGACGGTGTGGCGTATTCTGCCCTTTCCCGCGCAGGTGTGGCAGGGCTTGTCGATTATCTTACCGCTGCCGTGGCAGTTATTGCAGACCTGCTGGGTTTGCATAACTCCGAAGGGGGTACGCTGGGTCGAAGCGACCTGACCCTTACCGTGACAAATCGGGCAGGTTTTGGGACTTGTTCCCTTTTCCGCTCCGCTGCCGCCGCACTCCTTACAGTTTTCAATCTTTGTAGCCCTGACGGTCTTTTTACAGCCCTTAGCCGCTTCCTCAAAGGAAATAGTAACCGCCGCCGCAGTATCGTTTCCGCGCCTCGGCGCATTGGGATTCGCGCTTCTGCCCCCTCCGAAGCCGCCGCCGAAGAATGAGCTGAAAATATCGCCTAAATCCCCGAAATCGCCCGTAAATCCGCCGTAGCCGCCCGAACCGCCCGCACCGAAGTTGGGGTCTACCCCCGCGTGGCCGAACTGGTCATAGCGAGCGCGCTTTTCCTTATCGGAAAGCACCTCGTAAGCCTCGTTTACCTCTTTAAACTTCTTCTCGGCTTCCTTGTCGCCGGGGTTTAAATCGGGGTGATATTTTTTTGCCGCCCTGCGGTATGCTTTTTTGAGGTCGTCGTCCGACACCGACTTGTCGACGCCCAAAACCTCGTAATAATCTCTTTTATCCTCAGCCAAAGCAATTTCTCCTACAAATATGTTATATCTAAGCAAGCCTACGGCGGGAGCCTTGCCCCCGCCCTGCGCTTTTTTAATTACTGTTTATTGCTGTCGTCAACGTCGGTGTAGTCAGCCTCGTAAACATTCGGATCGCTGCCCTGCTGTGCGCCGCCTGCCTGAGCATTAGGATCGCCCTGCGGGTTAGCCGCCTTGTAAATCTTCTCGCTTACCGCGAAAATCTCCTTTTGAAGCTCCTCCTGTTTAGCTTTAATAGCCTCGATATCCTCGCCCTTAAGCGCCTCCTTAAGCGCCTCCTTAGCCGCGTCAATCTTAGCCTTTTCGTCTGCCGAAAGCTTGTCGCCGAACTCGTTTACGGTCTTTTCGGTCTGATAAATCATCTGATCGGCGTTGTTGCGAACATCAACAGACTCGCGGCGCTTCTTATCCTCAGCGGCATACTGCTCCGCTTCCTTAACCGCCTTGTCGATGTCCTCCTTGGACATATTGGTGTTGGAGGTAATGGTGATATTATTCTCCTTACCCGTACCCAAATCCTTAGCCGAAACGTGTACAATACCGTTCGCGTCTATATCAAAGGTAACCTCAATCTGGGGGATTCCGCGGGGAGCGGGAGCGATACCGTCAAGGTGGAATACGCCTAAGGTCTTGTTGTCCTTAGCAAACTCGCGCTCGCCCTGTAAAACGTGTACCTCAACCGAGGTCTGACCGTCCGCCGCGGTAGAGAAAATCTGGCTCTTCTTAGCGGGGATAGTGGTATTGCGGTCAATAACCTTTGTGGAAACGCCGCCCATAGTCTCGATACCGAGGGAAAGCGGAGTAACGTCCAGAAGCAGAAGTCCTTTAACGTCGCCGCCTAAAACACCCGCCTGCAGGGACGCACCGATAGCAACGCACTCGTCGGGATTGATGCCCTTGAAGGGCTCCTTGCCCATAAAGTTCTTAATAGCCTCCTGAACAGCGGGGATTCTCGAAGAACCGCCTACCATAAGCACCTTGTTAATGTCGCCCTTGTTAAGTCCCGAGTCGGAAAGCGCCTGACGTACAGGTCCCATTGTAGCGTCAACAAGGTCTGCGGTAAGTTCGTTGAACTTAGCCCTTGTAAGGGTGGTTTCAAAGTGCTTAGGACCTGTTGAATCTGCGGTGATAAAGGGCAGGTTAATGTCGGCGGTGGTCATACCCGAAAGGTCAATCTTAGCCTTTTCAGCCGCTTCCTTAACTCTCTGCATAGCCATCTTATCACCCGAAAGGTCGATTCCCTGCTCAGCCTTGAAGGTGTTAACAATATAGTCCATTACGCGCTTGTCGAAGTCGTCGCCGCCAAGACGGTTGTTACCCGCGGTAGCAAGCACCTCCTGAACGCCGTCACCCATTTCGATAATAGATACATCGAATGTACCGCCGCCTAAGTCATATACCATAACCTTCTGGTCGTCTTCCTTATCAATGCTGTAGGCAAGCGCCGCGGCGGTGGGCTCGTTTATAATACGCTTAACCTCAAGACCCGCGATTTTGCCCGCGTCCTTAGTAGCCTGACGCTGAGCGTCGGTAAAGTATGCAGGAACGGTGATAACCGCCTCGGAAACGGTCTGACCGAGGTAAGCCTCGGCGTCCGCCTTAAGTTTTTGAAGAATGATAGCGGAGATCTCCTGCGGGGTGTACTTTTTGCCGTCAATCTCAACCGTGTGGGCAGTACCCATTTCACGCTTAATCGAGCTTATTGTGCGGTCTGGGTTGGTAATAGCCTGACGCTTTGCAACCTGACCTACCATTCTTTCGCCCGTCTTTGAAAAAGCAACTACCGACGGAGTAGTTCTCGCGCCCTCGGCGTTAGCGATAACTACAGGCTCGCCGCCCTCCATAACCGCTACGCATGAATTTGTTGTACCTAAGTCAATACCGATAATTTTTCCCATAATAAATTCCTCCTGAGATGATTGATTTTAAATTTTAATTTGCTACCTTAACCATTGCGTGACGAATTATCGTGTCGCCCGTCTTGTAGCCCTTTTGCAGAACCTCGGCGATTACATTTTCGCCCAAAGCTTCGTCCTCGATATGCATTACCGCCTCGTGAAGATTCGGGTCAAAGGTATCGCCCTGCTTTGCAATTTCCTCAATGCCTAATTTTTCGGAAAGTCCCTCAAACTGCTTTACTATAAGCTCGATTCCCTTAATGTAATCGGGGCTTTCCCTATCCGCCGCCGCGGCGCGGTCTATGTTATCGAGTATCGGCAAAAGCTGTTTTATTATTCCCGCTCTTGCGTACTCCGCAACCCCTGACTTCTCGCGCTCGGTGCGTTTTTTGAAGTTATCGAACTCCGCCGCCGTGCGAAGCAGAATATCGTTTTTCTTATCCAGCTCCGCTTTCAGCTTTTCAATTTCGGAGTCCTTTTTGGATTTCTTTTCCTTTTTTGCGGTTTTTTCCTCTTGCTCGGTCTGCGGCTTAACCTCTGCCTCAACCTCTGTCTTTTCGGCTTCGTTTTCCGTGATTTTGGTTTCCTCTGCCACTCGTCTCATTCCTCCATATCCTGCCCGGCCTCGGTCATAATGTCCGAAAGCCTTAAAGCTGTATATTCAACGACGGGGATTAGCCTGTCGTATGAAATCCTGTTAGGTCCAATAAGCGCCACAGCGCCTTTAAGTTTGTCCTTTCCGCTGTATTTTGCGGCGATTACGGTTTTGGAATTAAGCTCCTTAAAGCCCGTTTCGCTCCCGAAGACAACCCCCAAGCCGCCGTTTATACCTTCGATTATAGATAATATCGGCTCCTTAAGACTTACAAGGGAAAGTATCCGCCGCGCCGCGGCTTCGCTTTCGCAGATATTGTAAAGCTCCGTCTCGCCCGAAAGGCTTACGTCCGACTCCTCAATACCCGCCGCCGTCTCAAACAGCACCGACATAAAGGGTGCCAAATCAAGCGAATCACTTCCCGCTCCCGCTATAATGCCCTGCATATAGCCCTTTGTAAGCTCGGTTACAGATCTTCCCTTGACCATTTTCTCAACAAGCTCGCTGAATTTCAAAGCAAGCCTCGGCGTGAACCCTGAGCCCGTGCGGAAAATTTGGCTTCGCGCCCTGCCGTCCTTCGTGATAAGCAGAAGCAGTGCCGAATTTCGGCTGACGGGAATTAGCTCCGCGCGCCTTATTTCGGGGCTTGAGCCCGTACAAAAGCAGGTCACAGCGGGCAGTCCCGTAAGCTCCGACAAAAGCTCTCCCGCCATGCGCGGAATCGCTTCGGGCGCGGTGTGAAGATTTTTAAGCCCCGCGTCGATAAACGCCTTGTCGCTCTCCGAAATTTTATCGGGTCGCATTAGAGTATCGACATAAAGCTTAAAGCCACGGCTTGTGGGTATTCTACCCGCCGAGGTGTGCGGCTGGGTTAAAAGTCCCAAATCACAAAGCTCGCTCATCTCGCTTCTGAGCGTGGCGGAGGACGGAGCGTTTTTAAGGAGTAAGGTCAGCGCCTTTGAGCCTATCGGCTCGCCCGTTTTAATATAGGCGCTTGTAACCGCCGCCAAAACCGCCTGTTTTCTCGGTGACAGCTCCATCCGTTTCACCTCTTATTTGATTGATTTATGATTTAGCACTCCCGAACTTCGAGTGCTAACGATTATTATTATATGCACAAAATTCCAAAAGTCAATACTTTTTTCAAATTTTCTTTGACTTTTCCTGACCTTTTACAATTTATTAATATTTCGGACATAAAAACACACCTATTTCCTCAAAAGGCATATGCGTATTTTAATTATTTAACGATCTTCCCCATCTTCGTAATACTCGTCCCACCTCTTGCTTTTTTCCTCAGAAAGCGAGTTTCTTATAAATAATACCTCCGCCAAATACATATAGGGTACTAAAAAAAGAATCATAACGATTGCTATTCCCGCAATCACGGCTTTGGTTGGTATCGACAACGATACGGTTGATGAATAAGGCAACCCAAAATTGATAATTCTCTCAAAAAGCGTAGATGCAAGCTTTGTAAGCAGCATAGGCAGCATAAACAGCAAAATCCACGGAATAAAAGACAGGCTCAATAATAAATACTTCAAAAACTTCCACCTCATCAATTTAAAGGAGCCGGAAAGAGTATCCCTCGCAGACCCGCCGTATTGAATGAAAATATATCTGCATATCAAAAATCTGTATGATATATATAGGTTTAAGAATGCCATAAAAAAACGTGTGATACTGTCTATTCTCAAACCCAAAAAATTCAAATATGCCCATTGCGGCAAGGTTGCCGTAACATAAAAAATATTAAAAATGCTTTGAATAAGATTTATTAAAATAATTTTCTTAATATTCTGTTTACTCAGAAATTTTTTAACCGAGGTATCCGCAACCGAGCAATTTACGCAGTCAAGGCATATTTTTATCAAAACCGTGTTTATAATCGGAATCGCCGCAAGCTCCAGCAGTAAAAACACCACTAAAACAAGTATTTGCAAATCTAAATGTAAATCACTCAAAACTCCGAACGGCGACAGCTCATTTGTTAAAAAATAAACCGCCGCATTAACCGCGATATAAAGGAAAAGCGTCGGCAAAAATTTTTTATAATTTAAGGAACGTATTTCCCACGCCTGTTTTTTAATTTCACTTATCATATAAAACTCAACCCCTGATTTGCAATTATTTGGCAATTCCTTTTTAAATTATACACCGATATTGTCAAGCAATCAACAATTATTATTGTAAAATCCGCTTTTCAGCGAAGAGATAAGAAAGAAAATACCGCTGAACCCAAGGACGAATTGGATCCAGCGGCACGCTGTAAAGAGGTAGCAAAAAAGATGCTGCTTAAACGCGAGAAATAAAGCCTAAAAAAAGAAGAAACCCCGATACGCATCTGCGTGTCGAGGCACTCGACTGTAAGAATGTAACGAAAAAAATGCCGTTTGAGGTCGAGCCGCAAGGGTAAAAAAACCGCCGAACCCAAAGACGGATTGGGTCCAGCGGCACGCTGGTGGGGACTGCGCGGCTCGAACGCGCGACCTCCTGCGTGTGAACGCGCTTGCAAAGGCTCGTTCCGTGTAAAACAGCTTTTTCTGCCCCTTTCCGCTCGGAAAACCGTGCTCTTCGTCACTCTTATATCCAATGTTTCCGAGTACTCCTAAACGGGAAATGGTCAGGTATGTGGTCGGGAAAATACTATGATGCTCAAAATTTGCGCCGCATAAGACAAAAATTACCGAATTGTTTTTAATGTCCCTTATTAGGTACGTTAAATATTGTAAATTAAAGATAAATATGATAAAATGTATTTGCAAATAAATTTCGGGGGTTTTAAAATGGACACACTTGAGCCTAAAAAGCTTGCTCTCATACGCATTTTGCAAATACTTGAAAAATACAGCGATTCGCTGCATCCGCTTACTCAGGAGGCTATAGCACAGCACCTTGAACGGGATTACGGTATTATTATTGAGCGTAAGGCAATAAGCCGCAACCTTTCTTTACTTAAGGAGGCGGGCTATGAAATAGTATCGGAGCGTACCGGAAGCTATATCGAAGACCGCGAATTTGAGGATTCCGAGCTTCGTATGCTTATCGACGGCGTGCTTTCAAGCAGATATATCACGGCAAAGCACTCTAAGGATTTGATTGAAAAGCTCTGTAATATGTCAAATGTTTATTTCCGCTCCCATATCAAAAATATTTTTTCGGTCAATGATTGGGGAAAGACGGATAATCAGGCGGTATTCTATAATATTGAGCTTGTTGACGAAGCTATCGAGCGTGCGAAACAGGTGAAATTTGTATATAACAAATACGGCACGGATAAAAAACTGCACCCTACCAAAACACATACAGCAAGCCCATATCAGCTTATTCTGCATAATCAGCATTATTACCTTATGTCATATAATGAGCATTGGCATAATATGGCGTATTACCGACTTGACCGAATTACAAATATGACTGTTACCGAAAATCCGTTAACGCCTATCACAACTCTTGCTGGTTATGAAAGCGGTATTAACTATAAAGAGCTTGCATCTTGCCGCCCGTATATGTATACCGATAAACTTGAAAATATCGAGTTTACGGCCGATAAGAGTATCACAGACCAGATTATCGACTGGTTCGGTAAGGACATAAATATAAGCGAAACGGGAGATGAAAAAATCATCGTTAGGCTTAAAGCCAGCCCTAATGCAATGGAGTACTGGGCGATGCAGTATATTAATTTCGTTGAAATAACAAAGCCCGCCGAGCTTAGGGAAAGAATTAAAAGCAACCTTAAAAAAGCCACAGAAAAGTACCGTTAAAAAAGACCCGCACAGTCGGGTCTTTTTATGTTCCGAAAATGGTGCATTGACTATAGTATAATAACAGCATAAAAGCTCAGGAGGTTAAAAAATGCTGTTTTATAAGATTGAAGCCGTACTTAAAAATTCCGATTTAATTCCGCAAATAAAAAGCCGCGATATATATCTTGCCTTTTCCTCGGGATTTAAAGAAAAAAGCGCCGATTTTTATGACAAAAGCGGCGGCGACAGCTACTGTTTTGTAAGTAAAGCCGCAAACGGTATAATGACCTTAGGTTTGATTTTAAAAAATGCCGATGCTCCGGAAAAATACGGTCTTAAATATATGCGTTCGGCAGATATCGCCGTTGCCGAGCTTCATGCAGAGGAGATAACATTAAAAAGGCTCAAATTGATGCTTACCTACTCACTTCGCGCAGACTTTATTAAAGATGACGATGAAGTGTTGGAATTGTTCGGAATAGATCGGCTTGTTGCATATCATAAATCCATAAGCTTCGGCGAAGCCTTGCTTGACGGAAAGGCCGACAGGGAGGAGCTTATAAAAGTCTCCGACGGTATACTGCTTTCAAATACTCTGACGCCCGAGCTGAAGCGTATTTACGAAATGCCTGTAAAGAACCGTATGATAGGTCACCCTGTTCATTATTTTGTTAAAATTGATGATTTTGAAAAGAGGAAAAAGCTGTGCCGTATCTTGCTTTCCGCATTATATGTAAACGGAAGAATAAAAAGCCGCAGATTTTGTTTTGCTGATTTTGACAGCGAAAGCAATTACCCTGACGAGGATTATGAAGCACTTTATAAGAGCTGTGAAAACGGAGCGGTAATCGTTCGCTACGGCGATGAGGAGAAGAAGAACGGAAGCTTTGCACATTCTGGCGGCAGTATTATCGCGGCGCTTTGCGAAACTGCTGTCAGGTACAGAAATAAAGTTTTAACCGTGTTCTGCCTTCCCGCAAGCACAAATAAGACTGCGGAAACCTTTATTTCGCATTTAGGTACGCTTTCATTAATAGAGATATACGAAGATGTTGTAAATATCGAAAAAGGCGCTGAATACCTGAAGGCTCTGGCAAAGGAAAATAAAATCCGTACTGACAGGAATTTAATTCCCAAAGCTAAGGACGGCCAGCTTTTCACTGCTGCCGAGTTGACCTCAATTTTTGAAGACTGGTATGATAAAAAGCTGCGCACCTCTGTATTTCCGCAATACTCTTCCACGAATACGGTTAAGTCCAATATTGCATTATCAAAGCCTTTGGGCAGCGCATACAGCCGCCTTATGGAAATGCCGGGACTTGAGGCGGCTAAAAAAACTATTGACAGGGCGCTTAACTTTTACAAAGCACAAAAGCTGTTTAAAGATAAAAGCGTATCATTTGACCGACCTTCTATGCATATGGTCTTTACAGGAAATCCGGGAACGGCTAAAACCACCGTGGCACGGCTTTTCGCGGAAATAATGAAAGAAAACGGTATCCTCTCAAAAGGGGAGCTTTACGAAGTCGGCAGAGCCGATATTGTGGGGAAATATGTCGGTCATACTGCTCCTCTTGTAAAATCGGCATTCAAGCGTGCCCAAGGAAGCGTTCTGTTTATAGACGAGGCATATTCTCTTTGCGACGATAAGAGCGGTCTTTACGGCGATGAGGCAATAAATACTATTGTGCAGGAAATGGAAAATAACCGTGACGATATGATTGTGATTTTCGCGGGTTATCCTGATGAGATGGAGAACTTTTTGCAGAGGAACCCCGGTTTAAGCTCTCGAATAGCCTTTCATATTGATTTTGAGGATTATACTGTTTCGGAGCTTTGCGATATTTCACGGCTTATAGCTGATTCGCGCGGACTTTCTCTTTCAGACGGAGCTATTCAAAAGCTTAATGCACTGTTTGAAGCCGCCCGTATTAAGCCTGATTTCGGCAACGGCAGATATGTAAGGAACATAATCGAGAAGGCACATATGACACAGGCTGAAAGGCTTGTAGAAAATTACAACGAACAGCTTACCGACAAGGAAATATGTACTCTAACCGCTGAGGATATTGAAATTCCCGAAAACCTCAATACATCTAAGGTATTAAAAATCGGCTTTGCTTCTTAGCAATGCACTGTTTTCGGTACACTCATTGTGATATATTTGTTATACAAGCGTTACACAAGACACGAAAGGACGGATATATATATGAAATACACCTCTGCCGAAGCCGCAAAGTATCTGCGGAAATTAAACGAAGACTATACCTCGCTTATAAGCAACGAGGAGGCAAGCAAGGAGTTTTTAGCCTCTTTAGGCGAAGACCCGGAGGCCGTAAGACCCGAATACAGCTTTTCCGACACCCAGAAAAGCTTAGATATTCTCGAAGAAAAAATACGAAAGGTAAAGCACGCGATAAATATTTTCAACACTACGCATACCGTACCGGATTTCGGAATCACAATCGATGAAATGCTGGTGCTTATTCCTCAGCTTACAAAGCGCAAAAACAAGCTTTATGAAATGAAGTCCATGCTTCCTAAGTCCCGGGCAGAGGCATACGGCAAAAACGGCAATATAATAGACTACCGCTACGCGAACTACAGTATAAGTGAAGCAAAAGCGGAATACGAGAAAATATCGGATTTGCTATCCCGTGCACAGACAGCGCTTGATGTTATAAACAACACCGAAACAATGGAAATTGAATAGCCCTTTTCCGTCATAAGCAAGATTAAAAATATGAATAAAACCGTTTAAGGTTGCAGTTTTGCGTTATTCCTTTTGTTATTTGTTATCTTTAATGTTTAATGTAATAATTGGAACAGCTTCTTTGTCTTGTCTTATGCAAAAACCTATTTCGCGGCGGCTGAGGTTCGGTTTTAAGCCGCCGTACCCAATAGTTGATTTAAGAGGTTTATAAATATGGCAGATGAAAAGAGACTTATGAAAAACGCCGTGCGCCTTTGGTGCATAGAAAAGGGCTATGAGGAAATAACTGACGGCGGCCGCTGTGATATTAGCTTTAATATGTGCGGCAGACGGTTGGGCTTTATTTTTGAGTTCGACAAAACCGCCGAGGAGCTTAAAGCGCTCGCCGAAGCCGTAAAAAACGAATATAGCTTTATATATACTGTGATAAACGATTCGAAAAAGCGGAGCGAGATTATAAAGCTAATTCCGCCCGAATACGGAATATTCTGTTACAGCAACAGCTTCGGTCTCGGCTTTGTGTATCAGATTTTCCGCGAACCGAGCTTGATATATTGAGATGTATATGATACAATAATTACATAAAGCAAGTCCGCTTTGCAGCAGCGCGCGTCTTAAAATTCGTTTTAAGAGGGGCGGCGAGTCGCCGTCTTGTTATTAAAAAACGTGAGTTCGCGATTCGTTCCGAATCGCTACCGCCTGATAACACTCCGACGAATAACCAATCACTTTGTGATTTTAAATTCGCCTTCGCTTATATCAGGAAATTTTGTGCCGCAAAGGGGACCTGTTTTAATATAACGGAGTGATTTTATGATAATAGACGGCACAAAAGTAATTTTTCAAAGCGAGGACTTTAATTTTGTAAAGAAGTTCGGTTTACTTGAAGCCGCCGATATGGTGCTTAACTACCGCGCCATAAACGGTCTACCCTTTATTTACGACAGTTATCAGCTTGCGGCTTTTTTGGGGCTTAAATATAAAAATATGTTCAGGCTTGTGAAATCAGAATTTAAAGGCTCATATAAACAAATTACGATTAAAAAGAAAAACGGCGGCGACAGAACAATTCACGCACCTGATTATACTCTTCTCTTTGTCCAACAAAATATAAATAATAAAATACTTGGCAAACTGCCCGTTTCAAAATACGCTACGGCGTATAAAAAGGGCGCAAGGCTTACGGGCAATGCCGAGCCGCATGTCGGCAAAAGGTATCTTTTAAAACTCGACATAACCGATTTTTTCGGGAGCATCAGGTTTGAGCAGGTCTACAGCGCGGCGTTTAACACCAAATATTTTTCTAAGTTTGTCGGCGTTATGCTCACGAAATTTTGCTGTCTTAACGGTGTTTTGCCGCAGGGCGCGCCTACCTCGCCCGCGCTTTCAAACCTTGTAATGAAAAATTTTGACGATAGTATCGGCAGCTGGTGCGAAAAGCGCGGTATTTCCTATACCAGATACTGCGACGATATGACCTTTTCTTCAGATAAGCCGCTTTACGCGGTTTACAGCAAAGCAAAATATATGCTACAAAATATGGGCTTTGAGCTAAACGAAAGAAAAACGCATTTTATTACAAGCGCCTCCCGCCAGACCGTTACGGGACTTACCGTGAACGAAAAGGTCACGGTTTCAAGGGAATATAAAAGAAGCTTGAGACAAGAGCTTCATTATGTTTTCAAATACGGCGCGATAGACGCCTTCCGCCATATCTACCGCGAAAAATATGTATATTCCCGCCATTTGCACACCATTAGCTATCTTTACTCTCTGCTCGGCAGAACCCGCTTCGTCCTCTCGGTCGAGCCTGATAACGAATACTTTAAAACCGCATTGCAAATGCTAAATAACCTTATGCCCGAATACCACTCGGAGGAATGGTATTTTTTGAGTATAAGATAATAAAAAATTTATAAAGGAAGTAGAAAGCATGGAAACTAAAAATTTCAAGACGGAACTGATTAAAGACATGAAAAAAATCTTAAATGTCGATGAATTAGGGAAAGTATCAACAGCACATATAATAGATATGTACTGTTGGCTTCTGACAGAAAGAAAAGAATTGCCCGAAGAAACAAAGGCAAATGGGATCACCCCAAAAGCTGTTGATAAATATGCTAAATATAAGGGCTGTGATTATTGGACTAAAGATGCGTTCGATCAATGTTTCGAAGAAAAGGACAACATATTTACTTTTAAGGGAAACAAAACATTAAGCGGATTAAGACATGAGCATGTTGTGCCTAGAAAGCTGTTTGTTGACTATGTAAATTCAAATGTTAATAATATAGATGTTGACAAAATTAATAACTATTTTATAGGCTGTGTTGTTACGAAAGAAGAATCCGAAGAAATCGATAAAAAATGTAAAGACAAAATGCCTAAATGTGAAAATTTCGAAAGTATAAACGATTCTAATCTATGGTCTCGATACACAGAAAGCGGAATTACAAGTATTTACGAAATCGAATGGGAAATTAATAATAAAAGTTGGACAATAAATAAGGCAACGCTAAAAGAATTGAAAAAGTAATAAATCATTTGATACATAACAAAAATAAACAAAGCGGTCCGTATTTATAGTACGAATCGCTTTTTAAAATGCTTGATTATTCAATTTGTCTTTATGGCTTCATTCAGCTTCTCCCACACCTTAACCATTGCATAAGTGTCAAGTTTGCAGTACTTAAGCAGATTTCGGCGTGTTGTCTGTTGTTCTTCGGGTGGCATATCCTTGATTTGCGGAAAAATAGTCATTGCTTCGCCGCCATTGTGAATCTGCTCAAGGTTATGATAATCAAGCGAATGGTCATCAGGGAATAGCGCCGGTAATACACTCTTAATTGAAAAGCTGCCACCCATTGCCTTGTTATAATAATATCCGCTTTGGAACGGAACAAGCAAATCAATAATATTTTCCTTGATATTCAAAAGATGATCTGCCAAATCCGGGAAATAATCGGCCAGTTCTTTAAGTCTTGTGCATTCAAAAGTCTTGTTATAAGCAGTCACACATACATTCATAGGTATATCTTCACAGAGCCTTTCGGCTATTCTACGGCGGGGGTCGGTGCCGGATTCTGCTAAAAACTCTTTATGCAAAAGCGGTCCGCCTTCGTATTCGATATAATGAAGCGAATACTGGAACGGTATTTGTGCATAAGGTCTTGTACCGACATATTCGGGAATAACAGGCTGGATTGTTTCAAAATCAAGGAAATATATGGGGTAAGACAGCGTATTGAGAAAATCTCTAATGCCGTCCTTGTCTATATAATCCCCTTGCTCGGAAAGATAATATAACATTTGACGCAGTTGTTTGGGATTTGTGACATCGCCGCTTAACAGCAAATCTTCATATTTAACTCTGCCGTGTCTGTAATGGTCTATTTTCTTTTTAAAGGGCATACGGTATAGCTTAAATACAGAGGGGTCGGGAATATGCTTTGTGCAATAATTCCAGAAACCGCAGAGATAAGGATTCTTGCAGTTTTCGTGAATATCTATTTCAGGTTCTTTATCGGAAGTCAGCAATCTCTCAGCAATAGAAAGATTTGCTTTGATGTTCACCTCTTCGGGTTTTATCTCATCAGAAACATCGCTGATAACAAACAGCTTGTTCATATCTAATATTCCATCAAAAACATAGTCCTTATTGAGACATACCAGATAGGTACCGGTTACATTAACACCGCAGTTTTCTAAGACATATTTTTGATATGCAATGTCTGCAATATATACAGGCTTATCATCTATACTGTCCTCATGCTTGGTTGAGCTTTTAACCTCATAAATTGCCCAACCTCCGTTTTCTTTTTTAAGAATATCCACAGCGCAGTAAAGACCGTTATATTGGAAAGAAGCCTCGCAGATGACCTCGGTGCCTTTTTCCATTTCTGTTTTCGTATCTCCAATCATCTTTGAAAGGTTGAGCTTATCTCCGTCATAGGCAGTAACCTCAACAAAATCACCGAATAAGCCCATAGCAAGATCTCCGACAACATTACCGGCTTCCATTCTCGACTCTACACTTGCGTCAACGGTAACCTCTTGTGGTTTGTATTTACGGAGCCATGCAATTTTAGGGCATTGCCAAAGTCCGCAGTATTTCGATTTGGAAAGATATACCATAATATAATTCCCCTTTACTCAAAATATCCTTTATAATTAATTTTCAAATTGCTGTCAGGGAATAAATGCTCATATAAATCTATAAAATAATCGTCTGTCATACTTGCGATATAGTCGGTCACAAGCTGATTGGGTTCGGTGTTTTCGTACGGCTCGGTGCGGGTATAGTGCGCCTTATTTACATATCCGATATGGTGGGTAAATATAGGCGAGGATTTGTTTTCTTTTATTAAATCGTCAAGCAGGCGTTCATACATTTCGCTCATCATAGGCTTTACGGTGCTTTTAAGCGCTTCCTTGGCGGTAGGACTTTTATAAATATACTCGTAATTTTCGGCTTTCGCCTTTTTAAGCGCTTCAAAATGCTCGGTATCAAGCTTTATGTACGGCTTGCCGTAGCTGTTTTCGATAATGTTTACAATAAGATTGTTTATTATCTCGGCGTTTCGATTACCGATTGTGCCATTTGCAAAATTATTGTCATCAACAATATGCGTGCGCTCCGCATCCTGCCTGTCCTTACCCAAATACGCGATTATGTCCGATATTCGCATCACGCATCCTTCAAGCGTGCAGGGAACAAGCTTTCTTACATTTGCTTTGTCGAGATAACAAGCCTCAATCTGACTGTCAAATTCCTCAAAGCCTGACAGCGGACGGGGCGTATACTCGCAAAGCTCCAGCTCGCCGTCGTGCGCGGCAATTCCGTTTAGGGCTTGAAGACTTATATTATAGGGAAAAATCTTGTCAAGCACCCTTACCGAATGAATATTGTGGCTGAAATGTCTGCCCGTATGCGAATACAAAAGCCCGTCCAAAAAGCCCTCGCCGGCGTGACCGAACGGAGTGTGACCTATATCGTGACCGAGGGAAATAGCTTCGATTAAATCAAGGTTTAAATTAAGCGCCTTGCCTATCGTTCGGGCAATTCTCGAAACCAGTTGAACATGAAGTGCGCGGCGGGTTATATCGTCGTTTTTGTAAAAGGAAAAAACCTGAGTTTTATCGGCATAGCGGCTGTAATACGGGCAATGCATTATTTTGTCAATGTCACGGATAAATGCCGTGCGGATAAGATTAGCCTTGTCCCGCCCGTTATCCCTGCGGATAACCTTTTCCTCGTCAAATCCCATTTGAGGCAGGGTCTTATTTTTTCTGTCAGTTTTTATTCTTAATTCCGTTTCTTCGGATAATTTTTCGTATCTTAACACGGTATCACCTTCTCAGGTACATTATACCATAACCCGCCAGATAATGCATTATTATTTTACAAAAGCTTATGTCCGCTTTTCGGTGCATATGCTGCGGTATTATATATTAAAAGAATTTTGAATCGACAAAATGTAATATGTAAATCAAGAATCATAATTAACGAAGGATAGACTAATTAAGCATATTACATATCGTTGGGGATGCGCCGTATGAAAAAAAGTAATGAATACCGAAAAATTAAAAACCGTTGGGGCTGGAGACCCGAAGTCCAACGGGCAGCCGAGAAGTCTTATTACGGAAAATCAAGTGATAATATGCCCCACAAAAAGAAAAGCAATAATAAAGGAAAGCCTCGCGGAGATCACAAGCACACATATATCTATGCTTTAATTACCGATAGGTACAATGGGAAAGAATTTTCTTATATAGGCAAGGTCTGCAGTATTTGCGGACATTTGGATCGTAATAATTGGAAATGGGAATGGAAGGCTCAAGCGGGCAAAGAATGGCGCAGCAGCGAAGGTTTGCCGCGATATATAAAGACCGATGAAGATAGAGCCGAACCGTTTAATGAATAAAACATGGAGTATAGTAAGGCGGAATAATTTTATAAAAAAGCGCCGCTTCAGAGGCGTTTTTCAATGCACTCTTTTCGGTGCACACATTATGATATTTTTATTACAGAAAATATTAAGGAGGTTTTCGTTATGAAAACAATAAAATCAATCAGTATTCTG
>JBJEOE010000028.1:0-3683 GCA_051880555.1 Acutalibacteraceae bacterium | reverse complement strand
CAATTGCCATTGTCGGCAACCTTAACCTCGGCTTCATAGCACTCGTTATAGTATGTAAGCTCGGCGGTAAATGAAATACCTCTTGTGACGGGGGAAATATTGGTTTTACTGCCCGAACAACCGCCGAGAGTAAGCGTAATGACAATTAATAACGCAACCGAAATGATTTTTTTCAAGCTGAAGCACTCCTATAATGGCAGAAAACCGCCCCTTAAAATTGCTAAAGCTCCTCAATTAAATCCGAAGGGAGCATCGCGCGCTCGCCGCGTTTTGCCGCCGCTTTGTCGCCCGCCTCGCCGTGAAGATATACCGCCGCCCGTGCCGCTTCTCCGGAAGAAAAGCCCTGTGCTAAAAGGGAAAGAATTATCCCCGCAAGGGTATCGCCGCTGCCGCCTGTGGACATACCGGGGTTTCCGGTTAAATTAAAATACAGCTCGCCCGTCGGTTCGGCAATAATCGTGTCAGCACCCTTAAGCACAAGGACGCAACCGTGTTTTACGGCAAAATCCCGTGCGATTTCCACGCGGTTTTCCTCCACCTCTGAAACGGTAAGGGAACAGAGCCTTGCCATTTCGCCGGGGTGGGGAGTAAGAATAATCGGAGCTTTGCTTTTCTTAATAATATCTATGCTGTACCTAAGGGCGTTTATTCCGTCCGCGTCAATAACCAGAGGAATTTCCGAAATTTCGCAAAGCTTACGGACAATTTTCGCCGTATCGCTGTTGTTGCCGAGCCCGCACCCGATAAGCGCCGCCGAACAGCCCTTTAATATTGCGGGAATGTCAAGGCTTTCGGGACAAAGCGTGCCGCTTTCATTCGGCTTTACGGGAAGGCATACCGCCTCGGGAACCGAAACGGTAAAGGGTAAATAAATATCCTCGCACAACACCGCCTTTAAGATTCCCATACCGCTTCTTAACGCCGCTTTAGACGCTAAAATCGCCGCTCCCGCCATACCGTAGCTGCCGCAGAACATAACCGCCGTTCCGAAGGTGCCCTTGTGGGAGTTGTGCCGCCGCTTTTTAAAGACGGGTTTTTCGGTTGTAAGATAACTGTAATTTACAGGCGGCGCGCCTATGTCCGCGACCACAACCTCGCCGCAGTAATCCGAGCCGTAGGGGAGAACGAAGCAGGGCTTTAGAGCGATAAAGGTAACGGTAAGGTCGGCGTTTACCGCCGAGCCTAATACCTTACCGCTGTCCGCCTGAACGCCGCTTGGAATATCAACCGAAATTCGCGCCGCGTCGGTGCCGTTTATCGCATTTATAATCTCAGCGGTTTTTTCGTCGGGCGCGCGGTTAAGCCCTATACCGAAAATCGCGTCGATAATTATATCGGCTTTAGGTATAAAAATATCGGTTTTGGTTACATATTTAAGCTCATTGTAATAATATGCCGCGTTCTCCGTTACGGGCGTGCCGAAGGGGGTAGAAACTGTAACCTTTGCGCCGTTTTCCGCTAATATCCCCGCGATAACGCATCCGTCGCCGCCGTTGTTGCCCCTGCCGCAGACCACCGCGATATTTTTACCTCTGCAATCATATTTTTGCATTATTATCTCCGCCGCGGATTTTCCCGCGCGGTACATAAGCTCTCTAAAGGAAAAAGCGCCGCTTTGGACGGCGCTCTCCTCCGACTCTTTAATTAAATCGGTTGTAAGTATTTTCATAATTTCTTAATCCTTAAATGCGCTGTTGGCGATGAATTTGGGTACAAACTTTACTATTGCGCCGCGAACACGCTCGTCGGGGGCGAAAACAAGGTAATTGGTACCCTTGCCCTCGGTGGAGGAAACCAAAAGATAAGCGTTTTCATCGTCAGCGTTGCAGGCGAAGGTCACTTCCTTGGAATTAACCGAGTTAAGGAGGGCGGGATTGTATTTTTCAATACGGGACACAGTTTGCAATTCAAAGGTAAGCACACGCTTTCTTGAGCTTTTGCTGATGATTTTGTCAATATCCATTGTGCCGTTGGTTACGATGTACTCATACTCGATATTGAAAAAGCAAGAGAGCTTAAACGCACCGTAAAGAGCGCCTGCTATTAACAAAAACGAGAAAGCCCCGAGATAGCCCGAAAACAAAAAGAGCAAAAAGCAGAGTATAAACGCCAAAAGCCAGATGCCTGCTATCGCGGCAATAGATTTGCCTGTTTTTCTCATAGCTGTTATTTGTTCAAAAAAAGTATCCATATCATATCTCCTCAAAAGAAATAATATATTTATATTATACATCAAAACTATAGTACTTGCAATATTTTTTATTTTAGTATATAATAAATTTACCTTTTATTAACAAGTGAGGTGCTCACAATGCGTATTAAAGACGGTTACGATATAAGGAGCTTTGAGGGACAGGCGACTGTAGTAGCTTCTTCGCCTGACGCACAGCCCCTTGAAAACACTATTGTCCTTACCGACACGGCGGTATTTCTCTGGAATATGTTGAAAGCAAAAGATACCGCTAAGACCGAGATGCTTAACGCGCTTCTCGACAATTTTGATATTTCCACCGTTTTGGCTTTGGGCGATATCGACGTATTTTTAAGAACTATGAAGGAAAACGGAATAATTGAAGAATGATATGAATAATAAGGAAAACAATAAAAAAACGCTTAAATGGATATTTGCCCGTATTAAACGGTATTTTCCGCTTATCATACTTACTTCGGCAGTTGCGGCGGCGGGCGCGCTTACAAGCGTTGGAATTGCCCTTGTGACAAAGCGGGTTTTTGACGTTGCGACAGGGGAGATAAAGGGCAGTCTTTTATCGGCGGGAATAATGCTTTTCGGAATAATTGCCGCTCAGGTTATTTTAAACGCGCTTCAGTCCTTTATTTCGGCTTATGCTAACGGAAAGCTTATTCTTTCAATAAGGAATTATCTTTTTACCTCGGTCTGCAAAAAGAAATACGCAAGGCTTTCGGAATACCACTCGGGCGACCTGCTTAACCGCTTCACCTCGGATACCGAGGTTTTGGTTTCAAGCTCGGTTTCGATTATTCCGAACGTCGTTTCCATGGCGACCAAGATAATAGCGGGAATAGGTACAATGCTTATTATGAATCCGTCTCTTGCCCTGATAATACTTATTTTCGGGGTATCTGTGCCCGCGGTCGGCAGGCTTATAAACAAAAGATATAAAAGCCTTCACAAGGAATGTCAAAAAACCGAGGGTAAAACAAGGTCTTTTTTGCAGGAATGCTTTGAAAATATTGTGGTTATCAAAACCTTTGTAAGCGAAACGCCTTTTATCAATAGGCTTGGCTCATATATGGATAAAAATTTCAGGCTTAAAATGAAAAGGACAAGCATTTCGGTAATGGCGCATATTTGCCTTTATTCCTTTTTTACTTTGGGCTATTACGCGGTGCTTGTATGGGGAGCGGGAGGAATTGCTGAAGGTACCCTTACCTACGGTACCCTTATGGCGTTTTTACAGATTATTTCCCAGCTCCGCGCGCCGCTTCAGAACGTTTCGGGCATTATGCCGCAGTATTACTCGGCTTTAGCGTCGGCGGAGCGGCTTATGGAGCTTGAAAGTCTGCCGAATGAGCGCGCCGCATTATCCGATACGGAAATGGAAAGTATTAAAAAGAATTTCAGAACGATTGAAGCCAATAACCTTTCCTTTTCCTACGGCGGTGAGCAGATACTTAATAATTGCGGCCTTTCGGCGGAGAAA
>JBJEOE010000027.1:0-19950 GCA_051880555.1 Acutalibacteraceae bacterium | reverse complement strand
GTTTTCAACTGTCGGAGAATTGTAAAGTCCCTTAACGGCCGGATAAGGCGGACGGGGTCTCGGCTCGCCGCGGTTACCCTCGATAGAGGTCATAAGCGCGGTTTCCTCGCCGCAGACGAATGCGCCTGCGCCCAAGCGGATATGTAAATCGAAGTCAAAGCCCGAATCGAAGATATTTTTGCCTAAAAGTCCGTATTCACGCGCCTGATCGATAGCTATCTGCAAACGCTTAACCGCAATCGGGTACTCCGCGCGGACATAAACGTAGCCCTGAGTAGCGCCGATAGCGTAACCCGCGATAGCCATAGCCTCGATTACAGAGTGGGGGTCGCCCTCAAGCACAGAACGGTCCATAAACGCACCCGGGTCGCCCTCGTCGGCGTTACATACAACGTACTTCTGCGGAGCCTTGTTGGGAGCGCATAGAGCCCACTTTCTGCCGGTCGGGAATCCGCCGCCGCCTCTGCCGCGAAGACCTGAATCGGTAACGCACTTAATAACGTCCTCAGGTGTCATTTCGGTAAGTACCTTACCGAGAGCGGCGTAGCCGTCCATAGCGATATACTCGTCAATATTCTCGGGGTTGATAACGCCGCAGTTACGCAGTACAACACGGTTCTGGGATTTATAGAACGCGGTGTCGCCCAAAGCTACATTGCCAACCTCAACCTCTTCCTTGCCTGTGTCATTATAAACAAGGCGGTCAACTATTCTTCCCTTTAAGAGATGCTCCTCAACGATTTCCTTAACGTCCTCGGGAGTAACTCTGCTGTAGAACGTACCGTCGGGATAAACGATAACAACAGGGCCTAATGCGCAGAGACCGAAGCAACCGGTCTGTACCAGCTTTACCTCGTCCGAAAGTCCGCAGGCCTCAATATTATCGGCAAACGCCTTTTGAATTGCCTGACTTCCGGAGGAGGTACAGCCTGTACCGCCGCAAATCAATACATGTGCACGAATCATAATTTTACCTCCAATTATTCCTTATGACCGGCAATTGTATATTCATTTACAACCTTGCCGCCCTTAAGATGCTCTTCAACAACGCGCTTAGCCTTTTCCGAGGTCATTTTAACATAGGTAACCTTGTCCTTGCCCGCCTCGAAAACCTCGACGATAGGCTCTAACTGGCAAATACCTATACAGCCTGTCTGCGAAACGGTGACCTTATCCGAAAGACCCTCCTTACTTACTTCCTCAACGAGTGTGTTAAGCACGGGACGCGCGCCCGCCGCGATACCGCAGGTCGCCATTCCGACAACCACGCGTACATCGTTTACGCCCTCGCGAAGGATAACCTTATCCTTCATTTTGTCCTTTATTGCCTGTAACTCAGCCAATGACTTCATATTTTTCTTCCTTTCATACGGTTTAATTTACAGAATACTGTTCTAAAAGATATTCCTCTATCCATTTAATTACCTCATAGCTGTTAAGCGGCACATCTCCCAAAACGGCTTTTAATTCCCTTGTATCAAGTAAAACCGTTTTATCGGGTAGTATATGCTTAAACAGAAAATCGGTATCGGGGTGACCCTGAATCAAGGTCACAATGCTTGATATAACATCGCCTAAAGGCGTCATATCAATATGATTATTATGAAATTCCGCCCGAACAGCCGTGCCGTGATTATCGGGATAATCCCTTTCACAGCGCGATTCTATTTTGAGACTTCCCCCCGTCTGCTCGGCGGCAAGCTTTAAAAGCGGAATACCCATACCTACTTTGCGGGTAGTCCTTGTGGTATAAAACGGGTTGGTGACCGATTTTACTATTTCCTCGGTCATTCCGCAGCCGTCATCCTTTATCGTAAGCACCGTAAGGTCGGCGGTTTCCTCCACCGCAATTTCGGTAAGGGTTGCCCCCGCCTTTACGGAATTTTCCGCAATATCAAGAATATTAAGGGATAATTCCTTCATACTTCACCCCGCAAGTAATTGATAACAGCCCGCGCCGCGTTTTCCCTTTCACAGTCAAGCTCAAGAAATGCGCTTTTTTCCCTTATATCCCAAAGGTAGTGCGCGTCGGAGCTTGAAACCGTTTTTTTCTGATACCTTTCGGCGTATTCGGCGGATTTTTGAACGTCGTGAACCTCGCAGGAAGGGAAATACGGCTTTTCGGGAAAATCACCCAAAACCGCGATAATTCCGTTTGCCTGACGGTCGATATGGGCGGGAAAGCAGACCCCGCCGAAACGCTTTGCAAGCTCGGGCGCTTCGTCAAGCGTAACCGTCGTCGCGTTGGTAAGCAGATTTTCCTCCGTACCTATTATATTATCCTCATCATCGCAAATAAGCTGATTTCCGAAAATATCGGTACGGTTTTTAATCGGTATTCTTCTGCTTTCAATATAATCGCTGAACTTAACAGCATTATCAAGCTCATCAAAAAGGCAAACCATATGAATATCCTCGGCTGTGGTAAGCTCCATACCGCCTAAGGGTATTATGCCGTGCCTTTTCGCCGCCTTAAAAAACGCGGGACAGTTTTTCGCGGTGTTATGGTCGGTAAGCGCCATAATATCAAGCCCGTTTAATTCCCCCATTCCCGCAATACTGTCGGGCGTTGCCTCGTCGTCCCCGCAGGGGGAAAGACAGGAATGAAGGTGTAAATCGTAATAGTACCTCATAGCAATTCATAAAGCAGTACCGCCGCTTCATAGGCGCTACCCGAAAAGGAAAGGATATTTATTCCCTTACTTTCCGCCGCTTTTGCTATATCGTCGGTTATCTCTACGTCCTCCGCCGCAATTACGCAGGCGGTATCCGCCAAGGACGCGACCGCCAGAACATTAATGTTTGACATTATTGTAATCCACGCGTCGCCGCTTTTCGCCCTGCCCATTACCCAGCTTAACAGGTCGCCGATGTAAACCCCTGTGATCTCCCTATCGGGTTCGGGCAAAGCCACTGCTAAAAAACCGTGTTCCTTTAAAGCCTCAACCGTCATTTGTTTCACCGCCGTCCTTTTTATCCGCCTTACTTAGCCTGATAAGGCAGTCCTCCAGGCGGGCGTGACGTTTTACTATATCCTCGGCAAACGCCCTGCAATTAGGCGCGCCGCAGGAGCCGCAGTCGATGCCCGGCAGATCGTCGCGAAGCTTTTGAATATCCGCCAACATACGCATTGATTCCGCCATACTGTCGCTAAGCCTTGAAATTGGGTGATAGGTAGGTATTTCATTAAAGATATACCAGTCGGGGATATAAGCGCTTTCCCCCTTAGAGAGGGTATTCTGCGATACGGGCAGATAACGCCGCAGACTTTGCAGTCTCGCCTTTGCGATAAAGGGGTTCTGCATTGTCATAACCCCGCCCACACAGCCGCCCGTGCAGGCGTTAAGCTCGATAAATTCAAGGGGCGGTATATTGCCGTTTTCCACCTGATCGAGCACGCGTATAACATTGTCGATTCCGTCTGCCGCAAGGTAGTTTTCGTTAAAAATCGCCGTAGCCTCGCCGCCGCTGGTCGCCCAGCCTATTCCGATAACACCCGAGTTTGAAAGGGATTCAACCTCGCTGTCGTGCTTCATTTTAGCGATGAGCTGAAAATAAATATCATTTATCGAAACAACTACGTCAACCTTGCTTTTATACCCTGCAAAGCCGTTTTTAACATAGCTTGACTTAGCGGGACAGGGTGAAATAAAGCATACGCCTATCTCCTCGGGCTTAAGCTCGGGGTGTTCCCGCTGAGCCTTTGCGCGCGCCAAAGCTGCCGCAACCTCCATTGGAGGGTGCATATGGATTATATTATCGGTAAGCGACGGAAAACGAAGACCTATAAGCCTTATCACCACGGGGCATGCCGAGCTTATCGCGGGCTTTTTTACCCCCTCGGTCTTTAGGTAAAGCCTTGTGTAGGCGCTTACCAGCTCCGCCGCGGCGGAAACCTCAAACACATCGTCAAAGCCGATTTTAAGAAGTCCGTCCAGCACATAGTCCACGTCGTCAAGATTATCAAACTGACCGTAGAGCGTAGGCGCGGGAAGCGCAATCTTCCACTTAAAGCCGTCCATATCGGAAAGCTTGCCGCAGACCGCCTTTTTAGCATTATGCGGGCAGACGCGTATGCACTCGCCGCAGTCGATACACCGTTCCTGATTTATAACCGCGCGGCCGTCCTTTATCCTTATAGCCTCGGTTGGGCAATGCTTTAAGCAGGTTGTACAGCCACAGCATTTTTCGACTTCAAGATGAACCGAATGTTCGTATGTATTCATTTTAAAAACCTGCCGAAATAATATTTTTTAAATATTAACTCTCATGGTTATGTCGGTACCTACGCCGACGGTGGATTTAATATCCATATAATCTGTATACCGTTTCATATTAGGCAGACCCATTCCCGCGCCGAAGCCCAAGGAACGTATATTGTCCGACGCGGTGGAGAAGCCCTCCTGCATCGCCTGATCAATGTCTTTAATACCCGGTCCCTTATCGCTTAAGAGTATCTCGATACAGTCCTCGGTTACGGTAACGTCGGCAATGCCGCCGCCCGCGTGAATGACCATATTAATCTCACCCTCGTACATAGCGATGGAAACGCGGCGTATGGTTTCGGGAGAAAGCCCTAACTGCCTTAAATTCTTTTTGACCTGAACCGACGCCTTTCCTGCCGAAGTGAAATCGTCCCCGTCCACATCAAAATGGAATTTGAGCGCCTCAGACATTTTTGACCCTGTTGCCTACGAGACCGTTACTGTAAAGCAGACCGCATGCCTCGTACATTCTTTTTTCGGTTGCGAGGATAATCATACCGTTTTCCTTTGCAAGCTCTATCATTTCGGCAGTGGGCATTTTAGAGCGAACGAAAACGATACAGTTCATATCCATCATTTCCGCGGTTCTTATTACCTGCGAATTGACAAGCCCCGTAAGCAGCACAGCCTGATCCTTGACATACGCCAGCACGTCGCTCATCATATCGCTGCCGCAGGCGGAGTAAACGTGACGTTCAAGTCCCTCCTCGCAGCAAATAACCTTAGCTTCAAGCAAATCCTTAATGGTACTGATCTTCATACAGATTTATCCTTTCGGACAGATTTAACTTATTTTCCGTATTTTTCGAGTATGCCGTCAACGTCGTCCACGGTAAGTCTTCCGTAAACCTCGTCATTAACGGTGAGAACGGGAGCCAAGCCGCAAGCGCCTATGCAACGGCAGGCGGTAAGCGAAAATTTACCGTCCTCGGTACATTCGTCCGCGCCGATGCCTAATTTTTCGCTGAGCTTATTGAAAATATCGCCCGAGCCCTTAACATAGCAAGCGGTACCGAGACAAACGGAAATGTTGTACTCACCCTTAGGTGAAAGGGAGAACTGCGCGTAAAAGGTTGATACGCCGTAAACCTTTTCGAGCGGAACATCCATTCCCTCGGCAATCATTTCCTGTACCTCCATCGGAAGATAACCGTAAATATCCTGTGCCTGTTGCATTACAGACATTAACAAACTCTTATCGTGCTTGCTTTCTTCGATTACTTCCTTCAGCTTCTGTTCCTGTTCAGCTGTTCCCTTAAAGGGGAGCTTACTGATTTTCTTTTGCATGAACCGAATCCTCCTACGATTAATTGTATGTAGGTTTGACCGACGCTAAAGACGCAATATGCCCAAATCTACATATACCTATGTAGTATAACATATATTTTTCGCTTTGAAAAGACCTTTTCGACATTTTTTTAACATATTTTCAAAAAAAATTTTCTTTTGGTTTTTGTTGCCTTTGCCAATTGAGAAATACTGCTAAAGATATAAGTCTATTTTTTGTATTAAAACGATTGAAAACAGACAAGAAATATAGTATAATACATTTAATTTCATCTTGCGAGGTACGTTTATGAACAGAGTTTTAAAGGCGATTTCTCTGATGCTGGCTGTGCTGACTGTGCTTTGCCTTTCCGCCTGCGGCGACAGCTATCAGGACGCTATCATATATTTTGAAATTCCCGAAAAGCCCTACACCCTCGACCCGCAAACCGCCTCAGCAGATTCCGAGCTTGCGATAGTTAACAATATTTTTGAAGGGCTTTTACGCAAAAATGCAAGCGGCGCTATTGTATGCGGCGCGTCCGAAAGCTTTACCTATAATAATTTAACCTATACCTTTAAGCTTAGAAAAGACGCAGTATGGAGCAATGAGGAGCCGATAACAGCAGACGATTTTGTATTTGCATTTCGCCGTGCGGTATCCCCCGAAACTAAAGCGCCCTTTGCCTCCCGCCTTTTCCCGATTGAAAACGCAAGGGATATATACGAGGGCAAAAAAAGCGCCGATACGCTGGGCGTTACAGCTACCGACAGTCATACCGTTATTATAAAGCTTGCTTATGAGGACGAAAATTTTGAGGAGGCGCTCACCACCTCGGTGGCTATGCCCTGCAACCAAAAATTCTTTGAGGAAGCGGGAGGAAAATACGGTCTTTCCTCGGAGTATATTATTTCCTGCGGCAGCTATAAGCTTACAAAATGGAACAAGGAAAGCTTCGGCATTAGGCTTTATTCAAACAGCCTTTACACGGGCACCTTCCCCGCCAAAAACGCGGCGGTTTACATCACGAAGGATAAGGACGAGACCGCGATAGAACGCCTAATCGGCAACAATGTTGATATTGCCTTTATTGATTCCTCCCTAACGGATACCGCCCACGAAAACGGGCTTAAGACTATTGACTACCAAAATATCTGCTGGTTTTTGACTATAAGCTCCGACTTCTCGGAGGATTTGCGAAAATCTCTTGCAATGCTTGTAGGCAGTGAGGTCTACGGCGGCAACCTTAAAACGGGCTACACCCCCGCCGACTCGATTTTCCCCGCCGCGGTAGAGGTAAACGCGGGTTCCTCGGGTATGACGTTTTATAACGCGGAGTCTGCTAAAACACTTTTTGCCAAAGAAATTTCAAAGCTTGCGGAAAATAAATTCCCATCCGGCGTTAAGCTTTACTATTACGATAACGGGGTTATCAAGCCGATTATTACCGATATTGTAGGTCATTGGCAAAATAACCTCGGCGCGTTTGTAAATATTGAGGCGGTGGACAGCGCCGAAAAGCTTGTTTCCGAGCTTAAAAACAGGACCCTTGATATGGCGGTCTTCCCGGTAAGAGCGGACAGCCCCGACATAGAGGAATACCTTTCAAATTTCGGTGTGGAGGCGAACGGACAAAGCCCCTCGGATATTCAGACAAGGGTGCTTAAATCAAGCAGTATCTTCCCCATAGCCTTTCAAAACACCACAATCGCCTATTCCCCCGCATTAAGCGACGTCTTCACCTGCTTCGGCAACGGATATATCGATTTTTCGTTTATAGTTAAAACCGAATAAAAAAAACACGTTGCTGTCGCGTTAAGGGCCTTTTGTTTGTGCAATTTCACCTTAATGCGACAACCCCGTTTGGTTTTATTCATTACTCGTCTGCCTGCTTATGTTCACAACAGCAGGCTTCAAAAAGCTTGTTGATTTTAAGGCTTTTTTCTGCTTTATCCTTAATAAAGCCAAGCCTATCGCAGAGCTTTTCTATATCCTCGCCGCTGTAAAAGGCGTTCATAATACTGCGCTCGGCGGCGACATGAAGCGTACTTCTTAGTATCCCGTCCGCAAGGCTTAAATCGTTTTCGGGGACGATTTTATATATTATAATACCGTTCTTGTCTAAATCATAAAGGCAAAAGCCTAAAACCTCTTGCCCGCATTTTGCCGACACACAGCCCGAGCTTTCGATAAACTCCAGTCCGTTTTCCGAAAATAAGCGACTGATTTCCTCCCTGTCGCTTAAAGGCGCTAATGCAATCATTTTTCCTCAAGCTCCTTTTGCGTGATATTGGTTAGGTGACGCATTTCCCTTTCGTTTAAAGGGCGCCATTTTCCCTGCGGGAGCATACCTAACTTAACGCCCGCTATTTCGGTGCGCTTAAGGCGAAGAACCTCAAGCCCTACCGCCTCGCACATACGGCGTATCTGACGGTTTCTGCCCTCGTTCAGGATAAAGATAATCACGGTTCTGTCGGGCTTTCTCTCGGCGATAAAACAGTCGCAGGGGAGGGTTTTTCTTCCGTCAAGGACTATTCCCTCCTTCATTTGAAGCAGCTGTTCCTCCTCTGCCGCACCCTTTACGGTCACTCGGTAGGTCTTGTTCACGTGGGAGGACGGGTGGGTCAGCTTATTCGCAAAATCGCCGTCGTTGGTCATAATTAAAAGCCCCTCGGAATCGCGGTCGAGCCTGCCGACGGGGAAAAGCCTATTACCCGCGTCCGCCACCAAATCCAATACGGTTTTGCGGCCTAACTCGTCGCTCATTGTAGTGACAAAGCCCCGCGGCTTGTGAAGCATTATATAAACCTTTTCATTTACGGGGACAACCGTTTTCCCTCTTACGGTCACTTTATCCCGCTTGGGGTCAACCCTTGCGCCTATCTCGGCGATATGGCCGTTAACTTTAACCTTTCCCGCCGCGATAAGCTCCTCCGCCTTTCTGCGGGAGGCTATTCCACATTCCGAAAGGTGCTTTTGCAATCTTATTTTATTATCCTTCATTTTCGCTCCTAAATACTCATTAATATGTACTTTATATTTTTCTTAAGCTCTTTAGCAAGGCTCGGCTTTTCGGAAAAGGCGGAAATATTCCTTAATGCGGTAAGCTCCACCCTGCCTATAACCTCGTCCCCCATTTTGTATTCGGCGCTCCCTAAAATATCGCCCTTGGCAATCGGCGCGTAGACAAATTTGGGCAGATTAACACTACAGCTTATATTCTCGGTTTCAAGGGTATTCACCGTGTATGGCTCAATAAAAACCTCTATCTGCTCCTCTGCAGAGCCTATCACAGGGATATTGTAGCAGGAGATTTTAGGACTGTACTCGGTTTGCTTTATCGAGTCAAGCCCAAATTCAAGCAGATTTGTATGGTCGTTCCAGTCGTCGGGGTCGTTAAGCGTAACCGCCACAGCGAGCTTGCCGTCTCTGCGGGCGGCGGAGACAAGACACCTGCCCGATTTTTTTGTAAAGCCTGTTTTTACTCCAACCGCACCCTCAAAAAGCTTTAGCATTTTGTTGTGGTTAGTAAGCGACCGCCTGTAGGGCGGGTTGCCGTAGTTAAGCACCGCCGACTTGCTCGCCGCCGCCTCAGCAAATGTCTCGTTTTCAAGGGCATAAGCCGCTAAAAGCGCTAAATCCTTGGCGGTGGTGTAATGACCGTCCGCGTCAAGACCCGACGGGGTTACAAAGTGTGTGTCCTTAAGACCCAATTCCTCGGCTTTTTTATTCATCATTTCGGCGAATTTCGGGACAGAACCGCCAAGCGAAATAGCGGTCACATTCGCCGCGTCGTTGCCCGAGGCCAACATCATACCGTAAAGCAGGTCGTGATAGCTAACCCTATCCCCCGCAAGCAGTCCCATTGACGAGCCCTCCACCTTAAGCATATCCGCGGTGACGGTTATTTCCTCGTTTAAATCGGCGTTTTCGCATAAAAGCAAAGCCGTCATAATTTTGGTGGTGCTCGCCATCGGCAGTCTCTCGTCGGCGTTTTGGGCGTATATAATCTCGCCTGTGTCGCCGTTTATTACCGCCGCCGCCTTAGCGCAGGTACTCACCGCGCATACGGGCATATTCGACAAAAGAAACAGGGTCAAACAAAAGCAAATAAGTTTTTTCATAATCCGCCTCCCCACCCTAAATTTTATTAGGTGCGGAGGCGTTATATTACGGCAGTATTATTCTTTCTTTTCCTTTTTGTCCTTGGAGAAAAGCTCCTTCGCCTTTTCGAGTACCTCAGGCGCCATTGAAATCGCCTTTTCGGCGGTGGACATCTCGTTGTAAACCGGCATCATTTTAGCGTTCCCGCCGCTTACCGCGATAAAGGCAACGGGCGAAACGGTTACCCCTGCTCCGCCGCCCCCTCCGAACAGTCCCGTCTGGGTATTGCTCGGAAAATCGCTGCCCCCCGTCGCAACCCCGAAGGAGACCTTAGAGACGGGAATCAGCGTAATCTCCCCGACAACAATCGGGTCGCCGATTATCGTGTTCGCGTCAACCATCGCGCGGAGCTTGTCCATTGTTACGTCCATAATGTTTTTTATGCTGTTTTCGCTCATAGCTCATTCCTCGTTTTAAATTTATTGTATTCGGAAAAAACTCCGAACGCCATTATAATCAAAAAAATTATTCTTGCCCTTATTATAACCGAAAAGCCGAAATCGGGCTTGTCCGAATTAAAATCTGCGGCGACGTTTATGCTTTTCATTTTTACGTTTGCGATACCGTCGATAAAGGTTAATACGGGATAAACCGCGGCGCAGACCGCCCCGTACTCAACTGCGGTTGTTGCGGCGTCGCCCGACGCGACCTTTATATCAAGGCAAAGTCTTCTGATAGCTATATGCTTAAACTGCCGTTTAAGTCTTTCAAGCACCGCCCTTACAAAAGCAAAAACTTCCCTTACCGCCCCCGCAAAGCCGTATTTCTTTTTAAGCTTATTAAAGGCGTTTTCGGTCTGTTTTTTCGCCTTTTTATCACTCTCGGTATCGGGCGACGGCTCCTTTATATCCTCTTTAGGCTCGGCGCTTATCGCCTTAATTCCCGCGATTTTAAGCTTTACAAAAAATTCGCCGTTATACTTTATATGAACGCTTATCGGAATAAAAAGCAAAAGGGCAATTAACGCCAAAACCGACAGAACAATAATTAAAGGTATCAAGGCATTCTCCCCTTTATATTAATATCCCGCAACAAAAACGGTTTTATTCCTCCTCGGCGGTTTCGTCGTCAAGCGGTATCTGCTCGCCGACCTCCTCGCTTGCATTCTCGTTTTTCGGAAGTGGCGGCAATTCTGTCAAATCGCTTATCCCGAAGCAACGCAAAAAGTTTTTAGTAGTACCGTACAAAAGCGGCTTACCGGGTAATTCAAGCCGACCGCGCTCCTCGATAAGCCCCTTTTCCACAAGAGTGGTGACAACCCCCGAGCAGTCAACTCCTCTTACCTGCTCGATAAACGACTTGGTCACGGGCTGATTATAAGCGACAACCGCCAGCACCTCAAGCGCCGCAGGCGACAGGGGCGTGCGCCGCTTAATATCAAACATTTTCTTTATATAGCCCGCGTATTTTTCCTTTGTCGCAAGCTGGTAGGTGTTTTCCATTCTCACAAGTCCCACGCCGCGGTCGTTGCCCGAAAGCTTTTTTGAAATTGCCTCCATAACCTCGACTACCCGTTCGGGGGAAATATCGAAAACCTGCGAAAAGCGGTCAATGCTTATAGGCTCGCCTCCCGAAAAAAGCACCGCTTCAAACGCGGGTATAAGCTCAGCTGTCGTCATTTGCGTTTATGCTCCTTAATCAGTTTAATTTCCGCGTTGTCGGCGTCTCCGTCCACCCGAACGCGGTTCGCCTTGCAAAGCTCCAGCACCGCCAAAAAGGTAGCCACCATCTCCGAGCGGCTACGCGCCGTTTTGTAGAGCGAGGAAAGCTTTTTAGAACCACCCTTCCACAAATTTCGCATAACAAATACGATTTTCGTGGAAACGGCGACAATTTTTTTTGCAACAATCTTTGTAAAGGGAGCGGTCGAGGGGGGGAGCTTTCTCTGTCCCCTGCCGACCGCCGCCAAATACGAAAGATACATAACGTCCGCAGAGTGAGTAAGCTCGTAGGTTTTGTCAAACTCCAATTCCTCCGGCTTTCGCACAAAGCGGTCAAAGCCGTCCTGCATTTCCGAAAGCTTATGCGCTATCTGCTGGCACACCATATATTCAAGAAGCGCCCCGGTAAGCTCCTCTTTAAGCTGTACAATCTCGTCGTGTTTAGGCAAAAGGCTTACGGTCTTTATATAAAGAAGCCGCGACGCCATTTCAAGGAACTCGCTTTCAAGCTCCATTTCCTCCGACTTAAAAAGCTCGATTTGTTCAAGGTACTGGTCGATAAGCACACTAAGCTCAATATCGTAAATATTAAGCTTATTTCGCGCAATCAACTGCAAAAGCAGGTCGAGGGGTCCTTCAAAGCCCTCTAATTTATAGCTTAACGTATTCTCCATTTTTCACCCTATAAACCCGAACGGCAATCCCGCAATAAAGTTCAAAAAGCGCATAACCGCTCCCGACAGAAAATTAAGCGGAATATCCAAAACGCCTATCCATAATAGCGCGATAAGTCCGAAGAAAATGTACCGCTCATAGCGCATAAGGGCGTAATAATACTTGTAAGGAAGGAGCGCCGACAAAAGGCGCGAGCCGTCAAGCGGCGGAATGGGAATAAGGTTAAACACCGCAAGAGAGACATTGATAAGGGCAATATAATAAAAGAAAAATCCTATATAATAAAAAACGGAAATAAGGGTTTTTAAAGCTATAAGCGAAAGAATATTATTGATTAAAAGCGCCGCAAAGGCGACAATCAGGTTTGAAAGCGGTCCCGCAAAGGCGGTAATCGCCATATCCCTTTTAGGATTTCTGAAATTATTGGAATTAACCTGAACAGGTTTAGCCCAGCCGAAGCCGAAAAGCAGTATGCAGGCGGCACCTATCCAGTCGATATGTGCAAAGGGGTTAAGTGTCATTCTGCCCTGATAACGCGGGGTAGGGTCTCCTAATTTAGTCGCCGCGAAGCCGTGGGCAAATTCGTGAACGGGCAGGGTCAGAAAAATGACCGCCAGAGACGAAAGTATATAAATAATTATGCTTGCGAAATCGATATTACCCGATAACAGTCTGTTTAACAAGCTATACCACTCCAATCTATTCACCTATTATATACCAATTACGGATTAATTACAAGAAAAATATACATCTTGTATTATTATGATTTCAATCTAAGCCTGTAATAGGGTAAATGTGCTTCGCCTACATTCAAGCATATTTTCATTGCGTAATTTACTTATTTCCGCCGAAAGTCCGCTGCGCTCCACCCCGAGATAATCCGCAAGCTCCTGTCGGTCATAGGGAATCGTAAAGGTGGCGCTTTCCGCCTTTTTTGCCTCTATAAGAAGATAAGCCATAAGCTTTTCCCTTGTTGAGCGCTTTGAAGTAATCTCGATTTTTTGGTGAAGAACAAGATTTTTATTTGCAACAGTATTTAGAAGATTTAAAATAAGTCGGGCGTGAAAGGCACAGGCATTTTTACAGGGTGAAGAGATATTTTTCGCGTCGATTAATAAAACCTCGGTATTCTCCGCGGCGATAACGTCAATCGGAAGCGACTTCACCCCCGCGCAGGCAAAGGATTCGCCGAACAGCTGGGACTGCCCGACGCTTGCAAGAATACTGCGATTACCGAAATAATCCACTCTTATAAGCTGTACGCTCCCTTTAAGTACAATACCCAGATACCCTGCCTTTTCCCCCTCCGCAAATACGGTATCGCCTTTTTGATAGCTTTTTTCCTTAGCTTTAAGACAGCCGAGCACTTTTACAAGGCTTTCGTCCTCTATCTGATTAAAAAGGGTACATTTTCGTAAAATCTCAAAATTTTTTTGCATATTTTCCTCCGTTTGTTGAAATTTCAACAGACTTTACATTATAATTATAGTATAATCATTCCGTCAGGTCAATAAACAAAACAGGAGGAACAAAAAATGTTCAGAAAAATAATCAAAATTAATGAGGAAAAATGCAACGGCTGCGGAGCCTGCGCCGCCGCCTGTCACGAGGGCGCTATTCAAATAGTGGACGGAAAGGCACGGCTTACGCGTGAGGATTACTGCGACGGGCTCGGCGACTGTCTGCCCGCCTGCCCTACAAACGCAATTTCTTTTGAGGAGCGCGAAGCCCCCGCCTATGATGAAGCGGCGGTAAAGGCGGCGAAGTCCGCAAAAGCACAGAAGTCTCTCCCCTGCGGATGCCCGGGAACGCAGTCGAAGCAAATAAACCGCGAGGCTGCCCCTTATACCGCCGCGGCAACAGAAAGTCAGCTTTCTCAGTGGCCTGTTCAGATAAAGCTTGTACCTATAAACGCGCCGTATTTCGCCGGCGCAAGGCTTCTTATTGCCGCCGACTGCACCGCCTATGCCTACGGTAATTTTCACAGCGAATTTATAAAGGATCACATAACCCTAATCGGATGTCCTAAGCTTGACGAGACCGACTACGCCGACAAGCTTACGGAAATCATTGCAAACAACGACATAAAAAGCGTCACCGTAGTCCGAATGGAGGTGCCCTGCTGCGGAGGGATTGAAAACGCCGCAAAGCGCGCGCTTAAGGCAAGCGGTAAATTTATCCCTTGGCAGGTAATAACAATCTCAACCGACGGAAAAATACTAAATAGAACGTAGCTTCTGTTTTTCCGTAACACTGCTACCTGAAAAATCCGCCCTTCAAAAGAGGACGGATTTTCGTTATTTGTGCTTTATTCTTTATTAAAATGTACCTTATAATTTTCAATAGCCGAGCGGATAATCTTAAGCGCGTATTCTCTGCCCTTAACCTCGTCAACCGCGGTTTTCTTGTTTTCAAGGTTTTTATACACCTCGAAAAAGTGGCGCATTTCATCGAAAATATGCTTTGGCAGGTCGTCGATATCCTTGTATTCATTATATGACGGGTCGTTAAAAGGAATCGCGATTATTTTCTCGTCGTTGCTGTCGCCGTCTATCATAGTAATAACCCCGATAGGATAGGCGCGCACAAGGCTTAACGGCTCTAAGTTCTCGGTGCAAAGCAGTAGAACGTCAAGCGGGTCATTATCGTCGCCGTAGGTTAGCGGAATAAAGCCGTAGTTTGCGGGATAGTGGGTTGAGGTATATAGTATACGGTCAAGAATGATAAGCCCCGTTTCCTTGTCAAGCTCGTACTTCTTTTTACTGCCCTTTGAAATTTCAATTACGCAGATAAAATCCTCAGGGGTGATACGCTCTCTTGAAATATCGTGCCAAATATTATTCATAACAAAAACCCGCTTTCTTTAAATATTTCAAATAAATTATAATACAAAAACCGCCACTTGACAACCGTATTTTGCCGACTGTATAATAAAAATAAAAAACGGTGATAAAAATGCCTAAAATTAATATTGTGATGGTTGAGCCCGAAATTCCGCAGAATACGGGTAACGTAGCCCGCACCTGCGCCGCAACGGGCGCAAGACTTCATATAGTTCGGCCTATGGGCTTTAATATTGACGATAAAAAGCTTAAGCGCGCGGGGCTTGACTACTGGCACTATCTCGACATAACCTATTACGACGACTTAGAGGATTTCTTTTCAAAAAACGACGGCGCGTTTTTCTATTTCACAACCAAGGGAAGACAGACCCATTCCGAGGTCTCCTACCCCGACAACTGCTACCTGCTTTTCGGCAAGGAGACAAAGGGTCTCCCCGAGGAGCTGCTTATTAAAAACCCCGAACGGTGCGTCAGAATACCTATGCAGGGGGAAATCAGAAGTCTCAACCTTTCAAACTCGGTGGCGATAGCCGTTTACGAGGCTTTAAGGCAATGGGATTACCCCGCTCTCGAGAATTTCGGTCAGCTGCACAATTATAAATGGGAAGATATTTGCTAATTTCTACATATAAAAATAAAATAATTATTGAAAAAATCAAAATTTGTGGTAAAATAGAATTGTAAATTTTTTAACAATGTCCGTTCCTCAAAAAACGGGCAATTATGAAAGGATGTATCTTAATGAACGCTCTCAACAAAAAGACCGTTGACGACATTAACGTAAAGGGTCAAAAGGTTCTCGTTCGCTGTGACTTTAATGTACCGCTTAAAAACGGCGTTATCACCGACGAAAACCGCATCATCGCCGCCCTCCCCACCATCAAAAAGCTTATTTCGGACGGAGGAAAGGTTATCCTCTGCTCTCACTTAGGCAAGCCGAAGGGCGAACCCAAGCCCGAGCTTTCCTTAGCTCCCGTTGCTAAGCGCCTTTCTGAGCTTTTGGGTAAAGAGGTTGTTTTTGCCGCTGACGCTAACGTTGTGGGCGAAAACGCTAAGAAGGCTGTTGCAGAGATGCAGGACGGCGACGTTGTTCTTCTTGAAAACACCCGCTACCGCGCTGAAGAGACCAAGAACGGCGAGGCTTTCTCTGCCGAGCTCGGCTCCCTTGCGGACATTTTCGTAAACGACGCGTTCGGCACCGCTCACAGAGCGCACTGCTCCACAGTCGGTGTTGTTTCCTATGTTAAAGAGGCTGTTGCGGGCTACCTCATCGGTAAAGAGCTTAAGTACCTCGGCAACGCGGTTGATACCCCCGTTCGTCCCTTTGTTACTATTTTGGGCGGCGCAAAGGTTGCAGACAAGCTCACCGTTATCGAAAACCTGCTCAACAAGGCTGATACCCTTATTATCGGCGGCGGTATGGCTTACACCTTCCTTGCCGCAAAGGGCTACAGCGTAGGTCAGTCACTCCTCGATACCGAGAAGATTGACTACTGCAAGGATATGCTTAAAAAGGCGGAGGAAAAGGGCGTTAAGATTCTTCTTCCCATCGACTGCACAATCGCTAAGAGCTTCCCCGACCCGATTGACGGACCGATTGAGGTTGAAGTTGTTGACGCCGACAAGATTCCCGACGATTATCAGGGTCTTGACATCGGACCTAAGACCGCAGAGCTTTTCGCAGACGCTGTTAAGTCTGCAAAGACGGTTGTTTGGAACGGACCTATGGGCGTATTTGAGAACCCGACCCTTGCTAAAGGCACTATTGCTGTTGCTAAGAGCCTTGCCGAGACCGACGCTGTTACTGTTATCGGCGGCGGAGATTCCGCGGCGGCTGTTAACACATTAGGCTACGGCGACAAGATGACCCACATTTCTACAGGCGGCGGCGCTTCTCTTGAATTCTTAGAGGGCAAGGAGCTTCCCGGCATTGCCGCGCTTAACGATAAGTAATTAAATTTTAAGGGTTGCTCTTTCGGCAACCCTTACTTGTGTTAATATAAAAAAGGAGTTTTTACAATGAACAAATCCAAAAGAGCCGCCGTAATCGCGGGCAACTGGAAAATGAACAAAACCCCGTCCGAGACAACTGCGCTCATTAACGAAATGAAGCCGCTTGTAGCGGGCGCTGACTGCAAGGTAGTGCTTTGTGTTCCCTTTATCGATATTCCCGCAGCTGTAGCCGCCGCCGAGGGTTCAAACATTGAAATCGGCGCTGAAAACGTACATTTTAAGGATAGCGGCGCTTATACAGGCGAAATTTCCGCAAAGATGCTGGTTGAGTCGGGCGTTAAGTACGTAGTTATCGGTCACAGCGAGAGAAGACAGTACTTCGGCGAGACCGACCAGACCGTTAATCTTCGAACACTTGCCGCTTTGAACGCAGGTCTTACCGCTATCGTTTGCGTTGGCGAAACCCTTGAGCAGAGGGAACTCGGCTACACCGAAACCCTGCTTAAATATCAGACCAAGATGGCGCTTACAAATGTTCCCGCGGACAAGCTTTCAAACGTTATTATCGCTTACGAGCCTGTATGGGCAATCGGTACAGGCGTTACCGCTACCGCAGAGCAGGCTGACGAGGGCAACGGCTATGTTCGCGCCGCTATTGCAGAGGCATACGGCGAGGACGCGGCAGAGAGCGTTACAATCCAGTACGGCGGTTCTATGAACGCTAAAAACGCGGACGAGTTGGTTGCAAAGGTTAATGTTGACGGCGGACTTATCGGCGGCGCTTCCCTTAAGGCTGAGGATTTCTCGGTTATTGTTAAAGCCGCGAGCAAATAATTAAAATTTCGGGCGGGCTCTGCCCGCCTAATTTCTATTTTCAGGAGAGCATTATGAAAAAACCTATTGTTTTAACAATTATGGACGGCTTCGGAATTAACCCGACCACAAGCGGAAATGCGATTTTTACCGCTAAAACCCCCCGTCTTGATAAGATTTTTGCCGAGTGCCCCAACACCCAGATAGGCGCTTCGGGTATGGACGTAGGTCTCCCCGACGGTCAGATGGGTAACAGCGAGGTGGGCCACACCAATATCGGCGCGGGCAGAATTGTTTATCAGGAGCTTACCCGCATTACAAAGTCGATTGCCGACGGTGATTTCTTCAATAACGAGGCATTTTTAAAGGCTATCGACAACTGCAAGAAGAATGACAGCGCCCTCCATTTAATGGGACTGCTTTCTGATGGCGGCGTTCACAGCCATATCGAGCACCTTTACGGTCTTGTAGAGCTTGCAAAGCGTAACGGACTTACAAAGGTTTATATTCACGCCCTGCTTGACGGACGTGACGTTCCCCCCGCAAGCGCCGCTGATTTTATTGATGCTCTTAATGCAAAATTAGCGGAAATCGGCTGCGGCAAGCTCGCCACGGTTATGGGAAGATTTTACGGAATGGACCGCGACAACCGCTGGGAACGCGTGGGTAAGGCATACGCCGCGCTGGTTTACGGCGAGGGCATTTTGACCGACGATGCGGCGGCGGCTGTAAGAAAGTCCTATACCGAGATCGACGAAGAGGGCAAGCACATCACCGACGAGTTTGTTCTCCCCACCGTAGTAAGCGGTACAGAACGCATAAAAACCGGCGACAGCGTAATCTTCTTCAACTTCCGCCCCGACCGCGCAAGAGAGATTACCAGAACCTTTGTTGACGACGATTTCACAGGCTTTGAACGCAGAGGCGGCAGACAAAAGGTATTTTATGTATGTATGACCCAGTATGACGCGTCTATGCCTAATGTTGAGGTTGCCTTCAAGCCCCAGACCCTTAACAACACCTTAGGCGAGTTCCTTGCCAAAAACAATATGACCCAGCTCCGCATTGCCGAGACCGAGAAGTACGCCCACGTAACCTTCTTCTTCAACGGCGGCAGAGAGGTTATGTTCGAGGGCGAGGACAGAACGCTTGTAAACTCCCCCAAGGTTGCGACCTACGATTTACAGCCCGAAATGAGCGCTAACGAGGTTTGCGACAAGGTATGCGAGGCGATTCAAAGCGGCAAATATGACGTTGTTATTCTAAACTTTGCCAACTGCGATATGGTAGGTCACACAGGAATATTCGACGCGGCTGTTAAGGCGGTTGAAACGGTTGATACCTGCGTAGGCAGAGTAGCGGACAGCACCCTTAAAATGGGCGGCGTAATGCTCCTTACCGCCGACCACGGTAACGCCGACAGAATGGTTGACGCCGACGGCTCACCCTTTACCGCGCATACTACAAATCCTGTTCCCTTTGCGGTTATCGGCAAGGACTGTGAATTAAGAGAGGGCGGCAGACTCTGCGACATCTCCCCCACCATCATTAAGCTTTTGGGACTTACACAACCCGAGGAAATGACGGGAGAATCGATTATAAAATAGTTTTTTCTAAGTACTGTAATAGCCTCCCTTGCCTAAAGGGAGGGGGACCGCCGAACGGCGGTGGAGGGATATATTTGGGCTTCTACAAGCCTAAGTATCCCCCAGTCACGGCTCCGCCGTGACAGCGTCTCGGCTGCCGCCTCGGTCGGTGCTGTTGCTTTGCAACGGTGTCCACCGGACACCCGCCCCCTTTAGGCAAGGGGGCCTTTTTGTTCGTGTAAATTCATTCAATTTTTTGCCTCAATTTTGAAAAGCCTGAAAAATTAAGAAAATTAAAGATAAACTGCAAAAAACGCCCAAAAACGCCGACTTTCGGCGAAAATTTATTTTTTTCGTTACTTGAGGTTCATATGAACCTATGATATAATCAAATAAACTCAAAAAGGAACGGCGGTGAGATAATGGCTCAGGAAACAATACCCGGCACCGTAACGCCCTATGTAAGCCTTAACGGCAGTGTTTTTGCAATTTTTTCGCAAATGATTTCGGCGGCGGGCGGGCTTACCCTTGCACAGGTCTGTTCTATTACGGGGCTTGAGGGTTCGACGGTGCAAAACTGGGTTAAGCGCGGGTTTGTTGCGAATCCCGTTAAAAAAAAGTATTATAAACGCCAGCTTTCGCGAATATTGATTATTAACGCCCTTCGCGACTGTATGCAGCTTGAACAGACCGTCCTGATTCTAAAATATCTCAACGGAGACG
>JBJEOE010000026.1:0-3911 GCA_051880555.1 Acutalibacteraceae bacterium | reverse complement strand
CCCTCCACCGCCGTTCGGCGGTCCCCCTCCCTTTAGGCAAGGGAGGCTTTTTTATAATTTATCTCTCAAAAATATTCCCGCCGACAGAGTCAATGCCTACTATAAGCGGGAAATTATTGAATGTAAGCCTTTTTACCGATTCACAGCCGAGGTCGTTAAAGGCAATAACCTCACATTCGGTAATGCTGAGCGCCGCCAGAGCGCCCGCGCCGCCAATGGCGCAAAGGTATACCGATTTGTTTCTTTTTATGGCTTCACAGACCTCTTTATTTCTCTCGCCCTTGCCGATAGTGGCGGTAACGCCCAAATCCAAAAGGCGGGGGGTGTAGGGGTCCATTCTTTTTGAGGTGGTGGGTCCGCAGCTGCCTATCGCCGCATTTTCGGGGGTGGGGGTGGGACCCGCGTAGTATATAACCGCGCCGTTTAAACCGTAGGGTAACGGCTCGTTATTTTCGAGCAACTCAAAAATGCGCTTGTGCGCCGCGTCACGCGAGGTGTAGACCGTGCCTGAAAGTATAACCCTGTCGCCCGCACGAAGCTCAGGGCAGAGCGCCTTTAATTCCTTTGTGTTAACATTATATTCTTTCATTTTATTAACGTCCTATAAACCTCGTCAAATTGATTCTTATACTCCGCGTCGGCGGCGGTGTTGGCTGAAACCGCCTCACGCGTTTCGTTAAGCGAGGCGATAAGCCCGTCAATCTCGCTCAAAAAGCCGTTCGAGGTCTCAACAATACTCTTTTTAAGACTGTCAAGCGACTCGTGCGCGTCATTGATTGCAGATAGATTTTTTTCAACCTCTCTGTTTGCAAGGCGGGCATTCTTTTCGGAATTCGCCATAATCGCCTGCGCGTTAGCCTGCGCCACAAGATAAAGCTTGCCGATATTTTCCGAAAGTCGCTCGATTTCCTCGTATTTTTCGCTGAAATCTGCAAGCTTTTTCGCAATCATTTCCTTTTCGGTGTTAAGCTTATTGTAATTTTCGTTAGACAAATCAAGGTCGCTTGTAAGCGTTTCGACCTGCTTTGATAATTCCTGTTCCTTTTCGGCAAAGGTCCTTTGCGACCTTTCTATGTACTCCATTACGTCCGAGCAGTTAAAGCCGAAAAGACTTTTTCTAAATCCAACCGCCATTTTCTTCATTCCTCCGTTATTTTTCTATTATAACAAGTTTCTTTTCGTATTACAAGGATTTTATTAATAATTCTCCGTTGACTTTTTTTTCGGGGGATAGTATTATATTAATAATTGAAAAACTACGGGGAGAATTATGGAATTTACAGAGCTTAGAAAACAGGTTATAAAAAAATATTTCGGCAGAATGAACGACAGGCAGTTCGAGGCGGTCACGACCGTAAAAGGTCCCGTGCTTGTTTTGGCGGGGGCGGGAAGCGGAAAAACCACCGTGCTCGTTAACCGTATTGCCAATATTGTAAAATTCGGGGATGGCTTTAACAGTACATACGTCCCCGAGCTTACCGACGAAATGATAAGGTGCGGCGAGGACTTTTTAAACGGGGTTACCGATTATGTTCCCGACGGAGTTTTCAGCGTTTCTCCCGCGAAGCCGTGGCAGATTCTCGCTATTACCTTTACAAACAAGGCGGCCGGGGAGCTAAAGGAGCGTATCGCCTTAAAGCTTACCGACGGCGCGGAGGATATTTGGGCAGGCACCTTTCACTCGGTCTGCGGGAAAATTCTGCGCAGATATGCCGACCTTATAGGCTATACCTCCCACTTTACGGTTTACGATACCGACGACCAGCGCCGCCTTATGAAGGACATTATGAAAACTAATAATGTCGATGAAAAGCTTCTGCCGCATAAATCGGTGCTTTCGGCGATTTCCTCGGCTAAGGACAAGCTTGTTTCTCCCGCTGAGTATAAGAATCAGGCGGGTTCGGACTTTAGAAAGCAGACAATTGCCGAGCTTTACAGAATCTATCAAAAGCGGCTTAAGGAGTCCGACGCGATGGATTTTGACGATATGATTGTCAACACGGTGGATTTGCTCCAAAACAACGCGGACGTGCTTGAATACTACACAAACAAGTTTAAGTATGTTATGGTGGACGAGTATCAGGACACCAACCACGCCCAGTATGTCCTCGTAAGCCTTTTAGCCTCGGGAAATAACAACATCTGCGTTGTCGGCGACGATGACCAGAGTATTTACCGTTTCAGGGGTGCGACGATTGAAAATATCCTGAATTTTGAGGACGAGTACAGAAACGCTAAGGTAATACGTCTTGAGCAGAATTACCGCTCCACCTCTAATATTTTAGACGCCGCCAACGCGGTTATTAAAAATAATATGGGCAGAAAGGGCAAAAACCTTTGGACGGAACAAAAAGGCGGCGAAAAATTGACCGTCTACACCGCCGACGATGAGCGGGGAGAGGCGCGGTATGTTGCCGACTGTATCCTCGAAAACGTCAAGGAGGGAGCGAGGTTTGCCGACCACGCGATACTTTACAGAATGAACGCCCAATCAAACGCCCTCGAAAACGCCTTTATGAGAAGCGGTATTTCCTACAAGGTTGTAGGCGGCTTTAAGTTTTACGATCGCAAGGAAATTAAGGACGTAATCGCCTATTTACAGCTTATAAACAACAATAACGACGATTTGCGACTGCGCCGTATTATCAACGAGCCAAAGCGCGGAATCGGCGATACCACGGTTAATAATGCCGCCCAGATAGCGGCGGAGCTGGGCGTTCCGCTTTATGAGGTATTTAAAAACGCCGACGAATACGCCGCGGTAGCCCGCGCCGCTGCAAAACTAAAGGCTTTTTGCAGTGTTATTGACGAGCTTACTGAGGCGGCTGAAGAGCTTTCCATATCCGAGCTGTTTGAGCAGACTATGGAAAAAACGGGCTATCGCACCGCTTTGGAGCTTGCAGGCGAGGAGGGACAGGAAAGACTCGAAAACGTAGAGGAGCTTGCTACCAATATCGCCCAGTATGAGCAGGAAACCGAGGAACCCTCGCTTTCGGATTTTCTTGAGCAAATCGCCCTTTTTACCGATCTTGATAACTATGACACAAGCGACGACAGGGTTGTGCTAATGACGGTACATTCCGCAAAGGGACTTGAATTTGACAATGTTTTCCTTGTGGGAATGGAGGAGGGAGTTTTCCCGGGAAATCAGTCTATATACTCGGGTCCGGAGGAAATCGAGGAGGAGCGGCGGCTTGCTTACGTTGCAATAACCCGCGCTAAAAAGAAGCTCACCCTTACGAACGCCTACACCCGTATGATTTTCGGAACGACAAACCGTAATATGCCCTCCCGCTTTTTAAAGGAGATTCCCGAGGAGCTTTGCAGCTTTGACGGAATAAGGAGCTCGCTTTCGGGCGGCTATTCGTCGGGCTATTCACAGCGCGGATATTCGGGCGGGAATTACGGCAATTATGCAGGAAATGAACGAGCCTATTCCGCTCCTAAACCGACGGCGAAGCCCATGAAAAGCTCATTTGCCGCCGCGCCTAAGACAAGCACTGACTACTCGGCGGGTCAGCGGGTGCGCCATAAAACCTTCGGCGACGGGCTTGTGATTAAGGTTACGCCTATGGGCGGCGATACTATGCTCGAAATCGCGTTTGACACCGTGGGTACAAGAAAGCTTATGGCGGGCTATGCTAAGTTAACGGTTATTTAATATTTTCGGGATTGAATTATCAAAATTAAATGTTATACTTAATTTTATAAGAAGGAATGGGAGTTGTTTTTATGACCGCAGGAAGCCACGTTGTAAAGCTGACGGCTAAAACCGCGCTTAAAAATAATTGGCTTAAATGTATTTTTGCCTGTCTTTCGCCGATTTTTTGCTTATTTGTGCTTATTTTCTCGGCAGATTACATTTCGTATATTTCGAATGACGCGGCGGCGTATGTCCTGCTGGCGGTTAT
>JBJEOE010000025.1:0-20608 GCA_051880555.1 Acutalibacteraceae bacterium | reverse complement strand
CAGTCTGAACCCTCAGGATCAATGCTCTTTAAAATGCTCATTTCATATGAAAAGCCGTTATTAAAGTTTAAAATACAGCTTATACGGGGGGTTAAATTGGGTGCGTCAGGCTCAAATTCGCGGGTTTCAAGCGATTCTTTAAAGGATTTTCCTGCGCTCATTAAATCATAAATTGTATCGGTCTGGTCGCCGTTTGTTACAATAAGATTGTCGCCTAACTTTCTTACCGCGTTGTAGATAATAAGGGAGGGATCCTCAACCTTTGAAATGTCAAAGGGCTCGGTTTTAATCTCGCCGTCCTTTTCGGTGAAAACCCTGTTGCGGCTGTTTTCGCTTCTGCCCATAATAAAGTACGCCGCCGCCGCTTTAGTTCCGTCCTCGGTAGTGCCTGCTACAATTCCTCTGCCGACATAGGAGTTGTCCTTAATAAGCTCGCCAATATCGTTAATTTTATATATTTCCACGTCAATTCTCCTTTAAAATACAACTGCAAACCTTTTCTGCAGAAAGGGGAAGAATCTCCCATTCCGCGTTTTCCATAACCCGTTTTTGCAGGGTTTCGGGGGTGTCGTCGTCCTTAATATAAACCGCTTTTTGCATTATAATCTCGCCGCCGTCGGGTATTTCGTTAACAAAATGCACCGTCGCGCCCGTCACCTTTACGCCGTAGCTAAGCGCCGCCTCGTGAACATGAAGCCCGTAAAAGCCCTTGCCGCAAAAGGAGGGGATAAGGGAGGGGTGAACATTAATAATGCGTTTTGGATAGCGGGAGGTGAAATTCTCGCTTAAAATGCACATAAAGCCCGCTAAAATAATAAGCTCTATGCCGTTTTCCTCTAAAAGGGAAATAAGCTTTCGCTCAAATTCCTCCTGCAAAACACCTTTTTTAAGGCAGACCGCGGTTTTAATTCCGGCGTTTTTCGCGCGGGTCAGGGCATATGCGTCTTCGTTGTTTGAAATAACAAGCTTAATTTCTCCCGATTTAATAATTCCCGACCTTTCGGCGTCTATAAGCGCCTGCAAATTTGTGCCGCCGCCCGATACCAAGACGGCGATATTTACCTTTCTGCTCATAAAATCGTTACCTTTGTGTCGGACTTTACAATTTTTCCGATAACATATGCATCCTCGCCGTTGGCTTTAAGGATTTCGAGAGCCTTGTCCGCTTCCTCTTTTGCTACAACAACGCTCATACCGACACCCATATTAAAGGTGTTGAACATATCGCGCTCGGGAATATTACCTGTCTTAGCTATCAAATCGAAAATCGGGAGAACCTTTATATCAGACTTGACAATCTCAGCGCCAAAGCCTTCGGGAATACTTCTCGGAATATTCTCATAAAAGCCGCCGCCCGTGATGTGGGAAATGGCTCTTACCTTAACCGCCTCTAAAAGGGCAAGAATAGGTTTAACATAAATTTTAGTCGGTGTTAAAAGGGCTGCTCCTAACGGCTTTCCGCCTAATTCCTCACGGGGGGAGGTTAAATCACAGTTTTCAACATCAAAAACCTTGCGAACAAGCGAAAAACCGTTTGAGTGAACGCCGCTTGAGGGGAGTGCTATAACCACATCGCCCTCTATCATAGTAGTGTTATCAATTATTTTTTTCTTGTCAACAATACCTACTGCAAAGCCTGCAAGGTCATAATCGTCTGTAGGCATCATTCCGGGATGCTCTGCGGTTTCACCGCCGATTAACGCGGCTCCGGACTGAACGCACCCCTCTGCAACACCGCTGACTATTCGGGCTATTTTTTCCGGAATGTTTTTGCCGCAGGCAATATAATCGAGAAAGAAAAGGGGCTTTGCGCCGCAGCAGATAATATCGTTTACGCACATAGCAACTGCGTCAATACCGATTGTGTCGTGCTTGTCCATTAAAATCGCAAGCTTAACCTTAGTACCGCAACCGTCGGTTCCGCTAACGAGCACAGGCTCTTCCATACCTTTAATAGGCAAACCGAAACAACCGCCGAAGCCGCCTACATCGTCAAGACAGCCCTCGTTCTTTGTTCTTGCAATATGCTTTTTCATCAGCTCGACCGCTTTGTAGCCCGCAGTAATATCAACACCTGCGTCGGCGTAGGATTTTGACTGTGAATTATTCATTTCTTACTCCTTGTTTTCTGAAATTTTGGATTCAAATCTGTTTTTCATAGGGGCTTTGGGAATTTCCGTAGGATATTCGCCGTCAAAGCAGGCGGTGCAGTAGCCTCCGCCGTTTACGCCCTTTGCAATCTGTTTTACGCTTTCAACGCTTAAATAGCCGAGGGAATCTACTCCGATTATCTTCGCAATCTCCTCAACCGAGTGCTTGCAGGCGATAAGGTTGTCCCTTGAATCAATGTCGGTGCCGTAGTAGCAGGGATTCATAAAGGGCGGGGCGGAAACCCGCATATGAATTTCTTTAGCTCCCGCTTCGCGCAACAGCTTTACGATTCGCGCACTTGTAGTGCCTCTTACTATCGAGTCGTCAATCATTACAATGCGCTTGCCCTTTGCAATTTCGGAAATCGGGTTAAGCTTGATTTTAACCTTGTCCTCGCGGCTTTTCTGCCCGGGGGCGATAAAGGTTCTGCCTATGTATTTATTTTTAATAAAGCCTAACTCGTAGGGAATACCCGACTGCTTTGAATAGCCTATTGCCGCGTCAATTCCCGAATCGGGAACGCCGATTACAATATCCGCCTGAACAGGGTGTTCGAGAGCTAAAAACGCACCCGCGCGAAGACGTGCGGAATGTACGCAACAACCGTCGATTATCGAATCGGGGCGGGCAAAATAAATGTACTCAAACACGCAGAGAGAGCAGGGCGTTTTATCGCAATGATCGGTTATGGTTCTTACGCCGTTTTTGTCAAAAACGATTATTTCACCCGGGCGGACATCGCGGATAAACTCCGCTCCCACCGCGTCAAGCGCACAGCTTTCGGAGGCGACAATGTACCTGCCGTCGGGCGTTTTGCCGTAGCAAAGGGGGCGGAAGCCGTTTTCGTCACGCGCCGCGATTAGCTTTGAGGGGGACATAATAACTAATGAATATGCGCCCCGTATCTTGTTCATAGCCTGATTTACCGCTTGCTCGATTGAGGGGGCGGTAAGGCGCTCCTTTGTGATTATGTAGGAGATTACCTCGGTGTCGCTTGTGGTGTGGAAAATTGAACCCTGTAATTCAAGCTCATTTCGAAGCTCACCCGAATTTACAAGGTTGCCGTTGTGGGCGAGAGCCATTCTGCCCTTGATGTGGTTAACCACTATCGGCTGGGCGTTGTTGCGGTCGTTGGTGCCTGTCGTGCCGTAGCGAACGTGACCTACCGCGATATTGCCGAGCCCTAAGCGGTCGATTATTTCGGGGGTGAAAACGTCGTTTACAAGCCCTGTATCCTTAAACGAAGCGAAAACGCCGTCGTCGTTTACTACTATTCCGCAGGATTCCTGCCCGCGGTGCTGGAGCGCGAAAAGTCCGTAATAGGTGGTGCGCGCTACATCGGCGGTTTCGGGTGAAAATACCCCGAAAACCCCGCATTCTTCTCTTAAATTACCCATTTTTGCCTCCGAGAATTATTCGCCGAATACTCTTTTCATCATTTCGTTGTAAGCGTCCTCAACGCCGCCCATATCGCGGCGGAAACGGTCCTTGTCAAGCTTTTCGTTGGTGTCCGCGTCCCAGAAACGGCAGGTGTCGGGGGAGATTTCATCGGCTAAAACGATAGTGCCGTCGGACAGTCTTCCGAACTCAAGCTTGAAGTCAACCAGCTTTACGTTAAGAGAGAGGAAATATTCCTTTAAAATTTCGTTTACCTTAAACGCCATAGTCTTAATTGCGTCAATTTCTTCTTTGGTAGCAAGCTTTAAGGCAAGGGCGTGATATTCGTTGATAAGCGGGTCGTGCAGGTCGTCGTTTTTGTAGGAAAACTCGATTGTCGGCTCGTCAAAAACAATGCCCTCCTCAACGCCGTAGCGCTTTGCGAAAGAGCCTGCCGAAATGTTGCGGATAATAACCTCAAGCGGCACAATGCTTACCTTTTTAACTACGGTTTCGCGGTCGTTTAATTCCTCGACATAGTGGGTGGGAACGCCCTGCTTTTCAAGCAAACGGCAAAGGAAGTTTGACATTCTGTTATTGATAACGCCCTTGCCCGTAATAGTACCCTTTTTAAGACCGTCAAGGGCGGTCGCGTCGTCCTTATAGGAGACGATTACATATTCGGGATTTTCGGTAGCAAATACCTTTTTTGCTTTGCCCTCGTAAAGCTGTGTTGTTTTTTCCATTTTAATTTCCTCCGTTTAATTATTGTACTGCTCTTCAACAGCCTTGTTTTTACATAGCACCTTTTCGTAATCTGCCTTGCGCTTGTTATCAAGCTTTTCGGCTAATTCCGAATCTGTTACCGCCAATATTTCCACGCACAGCAAAGCGGCATTAACAGCGCCGTCAATCGCAACCGTGGCTACAGGTATGCCCGAGGGCATCTGCACGGTTGAGAGAAGCGCGTCAATACCGCCTAAGCCTGCTGATTTAATGGGTATTCCTATAACGGGAAGGGTAGTGTTAGCGGCAATAGCTCCCGCAAGGTGAGCCGCCATTCCCGCCGCGGCGATTATAGCTCCGAAGCCGTTTTCGCGGGCGGCTGAGCTGAACTCTTTTGCCTCCTCGGGTGTGCGGTGCGCCGAGAAAACGTGTACCTCAAAGGGTACGCCGAAGCTTTTAAGGGTATCCGCGGCTTTGGAAACAACGGGCAGGTCGCTGTCGCTTCCCATAATGATTGCAATTTTTTTCATAATGCTCCTCCAAATCACAAAAAAGGGCACACTTATCCACAAAGATAAGTATGCCCAGACGGTCGGCTTGACTCGTTCTTTGATTCATGTGGTGCTCCACTTATCCGTCAGTCACAAAGAACTATATATTGTATGGTTTGATTATACCACACCTCTTTATATTTTGTCAATCGCCGAAACTAAAATTTTTAACGAAAAATTCGCATAAGAGGTATGTTTAAATTATATAGTAGGGCAGGGGCTTGATCCCGCCGATTTATTATATCTAATCCACAATGAATTTAACAATAATCATCGCCGCACCGAGGGTTGCTAAAACTATACCCGTAACAAGGTTGAGCTTTTTAGCGGAAGCCTTGTTAGCAAATACCGCTGAAACCCTTGCGCCGATAAGGGTGAATAGCACACAGCAGATAAGGGCGGTCATATCGGGCAGAGAGCCGATGGCAAAGTGGGAAACAGCCCCCGTAAGTGCGGTAAAGGTCATAATAAACACGCTTGTTCCCACAGCGGTTTTAAGCTTGTAGCCTAATACGCTCGTTAAGATAAGTAGCATCATCATTCCGCCGCCCGCGCCTATAAAGCCGCAGATACTGCCTATTACCGTGCCGCAGATAAGCGACTGTATAACCGCCTGTTTGCGGGTTTTGTTCATCACACTATCCTTTTCGGTCATAACGGGCTTAAAGATAAAGCGCAGTCCCAAAATAAAGGTCATAACCACCGAAAATCCGCCCATTGTCGAGTTAGGCACAAGGGAGGCTAAAAAGCTGCCTATAACCGTGAAAACAAGGGTGGAAAAGAGCATAACAAGCCCGTTTTTAATATCAATATTTTTATTTTTAGCGTATGTGTAGGAGGATACCGCCGAGGCAAGCACGTCCGAGGCGAGGGCGATTCCTACCGCCTCATACGCTTTAAAATGCAGAAAGGTAATAAGCATAGGTGAGATAACCGCCGCCGCGGAAAGTCCCGCAAGCCCCGTGCCTATACCCGCGCCCAAGCCTGCGATTAAATAAATTATGAAATTAACCATTTACAAACACTCCTAAAGAAGGTAAAATATAAAGAGTATGAAATATAGTTTACATAGAAACTAATTTATTGTCAATAGCAGGAGTGAAAATAAATTATGAACAATTCGGATATTACAAAATTTTTAAAGACCCAAAAGGCGATTTCCGAAGCTTATTCGGCGGCTATAGAGTCTGCGGCAAAACGCTCGGGAATTACAAAGCAGGAGGCAGACGTGCTGATTTTCTTTTTTAACAACCCAGAATACAGTCTTGCCTCGGACGCGGTAAAAATGCGCGGCTTTTCAAAGGCGTATGCCTCTAAGGCTATTGAACAGCTTCTAAATAACGGGCTTATTGAGATCACCTGCGATGATGAAGACCGCCGTATGCAGCGCATTAAAATAACGGGTAGGGGCGGAATAATCGCAAAGTCGGTGAGTATGGCTCAGGAGAAGTTTTATGAACGTTTGATAAGGGACGTAACTGTTGAGGAACGGTTTATACTTAATAATATATTCGACAAAATTTATAAAACCCTGTCGAAAAACAAGGAAAATAATTGATTTATTAACATAAATCAGCTTAAAATATTAACATAATTTGAATTTTATTTTTCGGTATTGACTTTTCCTGACTTTGGTGTATAATTAAACTCGCAAACGGGAAAACGCATAATTTTAAAGCGTTTTATGCTCGCTATTTAAATTCTTATAGGAGGAATTTTTTATGAACATTAAACCTTTGGCTGACAATGTCGTTATCAAGGCGACAGAGGCAGAGGAAACTACAAAGAGCGGTATAGTTCTTACATCTGCCGCTAAGGAAAAGCCGCAGGTAGCGGTTGTTGTAGCCGTTGGACCCGGCGGAACGGTTGACGGCAAGGAGGTCACAATGACCGTTAAGGCGGGCGACAAGGTTATCGCCGCTAAGTATTCAGGCACCGATATTAAGATTGACGGCGAGGAATACACAATTCTTCATCAGTCCGATATTTTGGCAATCGTTGAATAAGATAATTACTGGAGGTTTTTGTTATGGCAAAGAATGTAATTTTCGGTGAGGACGCACGCAAGGCGCTTCAGGCGGGCGTTGATAAATTGGCGGACGCGGTTAAGGTTACCTTAGGACCCAAGGGTAGAAACGTTGTGCTCGAAAAGCAGTACGGCTCGCCCCTTATCACCAATGACGGCGTTACAATCGCTAAGGAAATCGAGCTTGAAGACCCGTTCGAGAATATGGGTGCTCAGCTTGTAAAAGAGGTTTCGGTTAAGACCAACGACGCCGCGGGCGACGGTACAACCACCGCCACGGTTTTGGCTCAGGCACTTATTAAAGAGGGTATGAAGAACGTTGCCGCGGGCGCAAACCCGATGGTAGTTAAGAAGGGCATTAAAAACGCCGTAGATACCGCTATTGATACCGTTGTAAACAATTCCAAAAAGGTAAGCGGAAGCGACGACATTGCGCGTGTTGCTACAATCTCCTCGGGTGACGAGGTTATCGGTAAGCTTATCGCCGAGGCTATGAGCAAGGTTACCGCCGATGGCGTTATCACAGTTGAGGAGTCAAAGACCGCCGAGACCTATTCCGAGGTTGTTGAGGGTATGCAGTTCGACCGCGGATACATCACTCCTTATATGGCTACCGATTCCGACAAGATGGAGGCTGTCCTTGACGACGCCCTCATTCTTATAACCGATAAAAAGATTTCCAACATTCAGGAAATTCTCCCGCTCCTTGAACAGATTGTTCAGGCGGGCAAAAAGCTCCTTATTATCGCCGAGGACGTTGAGGGAGAGGCGCTTTCTACCCTTATCGTCAATAAGCTTCGCGGCACCTTTACCTGCGTTGCGGTTAAGGCTCCGGGCTTCGGCGACAGACGTAAGGAAATGCTCCGCGATATAGCTATCCTTACAGGCGGCGAGGTTATTTCTGAGGAGCTTGGTCTTGAGCTTAAGGAAACCACTATGGAACAGTTAGGCCGCGCCCGTCAGGTTAAGGTTACAAAGGAGAACACCATCATTGTTGACGGTGCGGGCGATTCTAACGCTATTAAGGACAGAATCGGTCAGATCAGAAACGAGATTGCCGTTACAACCTCCGATTTCGATAAAGAAAAGCTTCAGGAAAGACTTGCGAAGCTTGCGGGCGGCGTTGCAGTTATCAAGGTCGGTGCCGCAACCGAGATTGAAATGAAGGATAAGAAGCTCCGCATTGAGGACGCTCTCTCGGCTACAAAGGCGGCTGTTGAAGAGGGTATCGTCGCGGGCGGCGGCGTAGCGCTTATTAACGCTATTCCTGCCGTCAAGGCTCTGCTTGATACCGCCGAGGGCGACGAAAAGACGGGCGTTAGCATCGTTCTTAAGGCTCTTGAGGCTCCTATCAGACAGATTGCGTTTAACTCCGGTCTTGAAGGCTCTGTAATTATCGATAAGATTGTAAACAGCGGTAAGGTTAACTACGGCTTTGACGCTTACAAGGAGCAATACACCGATATGTTAGAGGCAGGTATCGTTGACCCGACCAAGGTTACACGCTCTGCACTTGAAAACGCAGCTTCTGTTGCGGCAATGGTTCTCACCACCGAGAGCCTTGTCGCCGAGAAGAAGGAAGATAAGGCGGCGGCAAACGCCGCGGCAGCTGCAGCAGCCGCACAGGGCGGAATGTACTGATTTAGACATTAGAAGGTAGACGTTAGATATTAGACGTTTGTAAAAACCCGCACCCGCACCGAGGTAAAATTCGGCGCGGGTGCGATTTTGCATTGTTATATTGAATTAATAACGTAAGGCGGGGGCTTGCCCGTCCGTTATTTGATTTATAAAATTATTCATTTTTTACCTAAAAATTCCCCCGAGATACCGAATGGTATTTATCGGGGGATAGGTGTTTTTATTTGAACTCTATTTTGGAAACCGCGGTTTTATCCTCGTTTACGGAAACGGTCATTTCTACGCTGTCGCCCGACTTTGCAAGGGGTAGCTTATCCGAAATTGTTATTGGGACGATATAGATTTTATCGTCGTTTTGAAGCTTGATATAATAGTTGGTGTTGCCTGAAACCACCGCCGAGGCGATATTATCTATAACGCCCGAAACGGTTGTTTCGGCAATATCCTCAATTTCAAGGTTTTCGTTTTTAAGCTTGCTTATATAGTCCGCGCGCGCATCCTCAACAGAGCTTCCCGTGCCGACTATCTGGTACTGGCTTACGTCCACAAAGGCGTACATCTTAACCAGTCCCGCGCCGTCCTTAAGGGACATGAAGTAGGTCGGTCTGTCGGAAATATTGAGCAGAAGCGGAAAGGTTGCGCTGTATTTTAAGTGCTGAACCTGACCCTGTGCCGACTCCATAGCCGAGTATTCCTCCGCGCCCGGGATAGCGTAATATTTAGTCTCCTTTGTGCGGAGATTCGTAAGCACAAAGCCGACGTTGGATTCGTCGCTCGTCACCGAGGTTATACCCGTATACAGATAAACATCGTCGTTGATTGCGAGATAGTTATAGCCGTCGGTTGGCTGTAAACCGCCCTTTTGACCGAAAATGGAGTTAAAGAAGCCCGAACGGTATTTGCCGTTGTAGATCAACTGCTCCATAATCATATCAGAGCTGTAAACTTGATCGACCCAGGTGGGTATTTCTTCAAGTTTGTAGTATTTGCTTTCTCCTGTGACGGCGTTTAATAGTACCGCTCCCTCAATGTCGCGTCCGCTCCAAAAGCCTATCCTAAAGGTCATTGTTGAGGCGACCCAGTAGGGCGTACCGTCCTCGTCAATCTCAAAGGAAATGTTATCGAATATTTTGGTCGGATAGTTAAAGCGCAGATAGCGGTAGAGATTTCTCATTAGATATTCGCTTTCGGAATATTTTATACCCTCTTTAAGCCGCACAAGCGAGGTTTCCTGGGTTGTCATATCCACCGTGATATAGGCGGGAATACCCTCGCTGTTATTGTTGAACCACTTAATAATATCGCCGTAAGCAAGGGGAGTGACCCGCACAGGCTTGCCCTTGTAGTTGATTTGTGTATAATCCTCCTCGATTACAAACTGGGAAACAAGGTCGGAGATTTCGCCTAATTTTCTCTGTCCCAGTCTTGAGGCGGTGTCGCGGTCAACCACTGGTATCTGAGTGCGGTTAATTTCGGCAACGTCGGCGGTAAAGTCGCCGTCCTCCATTGTGATAAGCTTTTCGTAGCGAGAGGCATTAAATACCTGCGCGCCGATAAGGGTTGAAACAGCACTTAAAGCTATAATTGCAACAATCGCGCAGACGGCGAATTTAAAGGGTTTTCCAATCTTTTTAACTGCAGAGCGGCGTTCTTCCTTGGAATTGATCCTATAAACCCCGCGGTCAACCTTGAAAAGGGAAACAAGGGATAAAATCTGTGAAAAGGCGTTTACAATCACGCAAACGACAATGCAGAAGACCAAAAAGCCCCACATTTCACTGCTTCGAGGATTAATAGGCGGCAATACAAACCAAAAGCCGAGGAAGATGATTATTGCGCAGATAAGCCATTTGAGAATTACCTTAAATACATTATTTTTCATTTTCTGCTCCTTTTTTATGTTTTTCGGCGCATAAGCCGCAGACTTCGCAGTTTCCGCCGCAGAAATGTCTGCCGCTTCTGCGCCGTCTTATAATATATATCACCGCGGCGATAAGCAAAACCGCCACGCCGCTTAAAATAATATAATCGTATATATTCATAAACTTAAAAACCTAAAAGTGAACCGATATTATATATCGCAAAGCCGCAAACCCACGCGATAACGCATTGGAGGGCTATTACTCCCGCGGTGTGAAGACGTGAGCCCAGTTCGGCTTTAAGGGTTGCGATTGCGGCAACGCAGGGGGTGTAAAGCAGGGTAAATACAAGAAAGCTTGCGGCGGTTAGCGGTGTGAATATTGAGGAAAGAGCGGTGCTTAGGCTGTCAAGCCCCGTACCCGTAAGCACGCTCATTGTGCTGACAACCGCCTCCTTTGCCGAAAGACCCGCCAAAAGAGAGGTACTTATTCGCCAGTCGCTAAGACCGAGCGGAGCGAAAATCGGTGAGATAAGCCGTCCTATAGAGGCAAGCAGACTATCTGACGAGTCGGTGACGAAATTAAGTCTTGAATCAAACGCGCCTAAGAACCAGATTATCACGGTGGCGACAAATATTACGGTGAAGGCCTTTTGCAGAAAGTCCTTTGCCTTATCCCACATTAAAAGCAGCACGCTTTTAGCCGAGGGCAGGCGGTAGTTGGGCAATTCCATTACAAAGGGGACGGGATTGCCCCTAAAGGCGGTTTTGTTCAGTATAAGCGCGGTTATTATTCCCATAATAAGCCCGAATATGTAAAGCACGAACATCACAAGCGCCGAGTACTTAGGGAAAAAGGCGGCGGAAAAAACCGCGTAAATAGGTATTTTTGCCGAGCAAGAAACAAAGGGCACAAGCATAATAGTTAGCTTGCGGTCGCGTTCGGAGGATAGTGTGCGGGCGGACATTATCGCGGGTACTGAACAGCCGAAGCCGATTATCATAGGTACAAAGCTTCTGCCCGATAGTCCGATTTTACGAAGCAGCTTATCCATTACAAATGCGACCCGCGCCATATAACCTGTGTCCTCAAGAATTGAGAGGAAGAAGAATAGCACTACTATTATCGGCAGAAAGGACAGCACACTGCCTATTCCCGCGAAAATTCCGTCTATTACAAGGCTGTGCACAACCGTATTTATGCCGTATGCGGTAAGCGCGGAATCTGTAATGGCAGTAAGCTTGTCAATGCCTAAGGATAATAGGTCGGACAAAAAGCTGCCTATTACCCCAAAGGTCAGCCAGAAAATAAGGAGCATTATTGCAAGGAACAGGGGGAGGGCTAAGTATTTATTTGTAAGCACGCTGTCGATTTTCACGCTTCGGTGATGCTCTCGGCTTTCCTTACACTTCACAACCGCCTTTTCGCATACGCTTTCAATAAAGGCGTAGCGCATATCCGCAAGGGCGGCGTTGGCGTCAAGCCCACGTTCGGTTTCCATTTCCTTAATGCTGTGTTCAATCGTTTCAAGCTCATTTTGGTCAAGCTCTAACTTTTCGCCAAAGGAGGAATCCCCCTCGATAAGCTTTGTCGCCGCAAAGCGGGGAGAGATGCCGATGCTTTGGGCGTGGTCTTCTATTAGGTGGGAAACCGCGTGTATACAGCGGTGAACTGGACCCGGGGCGCAGAAATCCTGCACCTTAGGTTTAACCTTGTTTTTAGCGGTTGCCACGGCAGTTTTTACAAGCTCGCTGATACCCTCGTTTTTCGCCGCGCTTATCGGTATCGCGGGAACGCCTAAAAGAGACGAAAAAAGCTTTATATTAACCGTTCCGCCGTTGCCGCGTACCTCGTCCATCATATTAAGCGCCAGCACCATAGGAATACCCAGCTCCAAAAGCTGTAGGGTAAGATACAAATTGCGCTCAATATTTGTCGCGTCAATAATATTGATAATGCCGTCGGGCTTTTCATTAAGCACAAAATCTCGGGTTACAATTTCCTCGGTCGAATAGGGACGGATTGAATAAATACCCGGTAAATCGACTACAGAACAGCCCTTTGCCGTGGTTATGTCGCCCATTTTTTGGTCTACAGTAACTCCGGGGAAGTTGCCCACATGCTGATTAGCCCCCGTAAGTGCGTTAAAAAGGGTGGTTTTGCCGCAGTTCTGATTTCCGACAAGCGCAAAAATCATTTTGCATCACCCTCGCTTTCAATGTCGATTTCCTTTGCATGCTCCCGCCTGATAGTAAGCTCGTAGCCGCGAAGGGTTATTTCAATCGGGTCGCCTAAGGGGGCTATTTTAATAACCTTTACCTTAGTGCCGGGTATAAGCCCCATATCCAAAAGTCGAAGCCTTAAGGCTCCCTCGCCGTTTACTGCGGAAATTACCGCTTCTTTTCCAATTTCCAAATCGTTTAAAGTCATAACAGTCACCGAATTTAATTAACGTCCCGTAAAATCATTATCAAAGGTTATAACACAGCAGTAGGTCGGGTTTATTTTCTTTGCGCTTTCGTTGATTAGCTCTCCCAATTTCTCGTGGGTAAGCTTTACCGCCGAGGGAACCACAAGGTCAAAAATAAGATTTGTACGTTTTTCGCCCGAGGGGGTCATACGGAAATCGTGAATAGACAAATTCTCATCAATTTCCCTTACCGCCTTTACAATGCTTTCTTTAGCCTTTGCTACCGCCTTGTTGTTGACGTCAATCGGATCCATATGTATTACAAGGGAAATGTTAAGCTTTTCGTCAATCAGCTTTTCACAAAGGTCGATCTGCTCGTGGCACTTTACAATGTCGGTGTCCTGCGGAACCTCCACGTGTACCGAAGCGAACTGTCTGCCCGGACCGTAATTGTGTACTATAAGGTCGTGTATACCCTTAAATTCCTTGAAGGATAAAATCGTGTTTTCAATTTCACTTATAAGCTTTTTATCGGGCGGCGTGCCTAAAATTTCATTAAGCGTGTCCTTAGCCGAGGCAAGACCCGAATAAAGAATAAACAGAGAAACCAAAATACCCATCACCGCGTCAAGGTTAAAGGGGAGCTTTACAAGCATTGACACCCCTACAGAAATCAAAATAACCGAGGTGGTAACCATATCGTTAAGGGAATCCTGTGCGGTGGCAAGCAGAGCCTCCGAATCAATCCTTTTGCCGAGCTTGCGGTTAAAAAGACACATCCAGAGCTTTACAAGCACCGATACCGCAAGTATTATTATCGCCCATACCGAGTAGGTCGGCATAGCTTCCCCTTTGACAAGGGCGGAAACAGAGGATTTAAAAAGCTCCGCGCCGACAAGTAATATCAGCATCGCAACGATAAAGGCGGACATATATTCCATTCTACCGTGACCGAAGGGGTGGTCGCTGTCGGCAGGCTTGCCCGCCATTTTAAAGCCAATCATTGTAATGACGGAAGACCCCATATCCGAAAGGTTGTTAAGTCCGTCCGCTACTATCGAAATACTGGCGGTGATAAGACCCACGGTGATTTTAAAGGCGCATAAAATTAAATTGCAGACTATCCCTACCGCGCCGCCTAAGGTGCCGTATTTAAGCCGAACCGCACCGTCGCCGACATCATCGCTGTTTTTTATAAAAAGCTTTACTAAAAGCGTAGTCATTAAAGCTTCGCCCCTTTTGCGCCCTTTGCCCCAAAGGACACGCCCGAAAGAATATTAGTATCAATTGTATAAGTAAGATTCTCGCGGTTACGCCGGCGGGTAAAGGCAAGCTCAACCAATTTATCAATCATATCGCTGTATTTAAGCCCGGTCGGCTCCCAAAGATAAAAGGAGAGGGAGCCCGGGATTGTATTAATTTCGTTTGCGTAAACCTTATCTGTCTTAGTGTCGATAAGGAAATCTATTCTTACCACGCCCGACGCACCGATTGCCTTAAATATATCGCAGGCTAATTTTTTAATCTCGTTTGCTTTTTCTTCCGTAAGGTCGGCGGGAATCTTTCTGCCCAAGGAAGCCATACCCTTTGACGCGCCTCCCTTAGAGTTTGACATATACTTATCCTCGTAAGAGAGAATTTCATCATTCATAAAAGGCTCTTCGCAAACGCTCGCCTCGCAGGAGTCGGCGTCGCCTATGACCGAGCAGTTAATTTCCCTTAAATCGGTTACGGCGCGCTCGGCTAAAATCCTGTCGGTAAAGGAGGCGGCAAGGGTAATAGCCTCGTCAAGGCTTTCCTTGTCGTTTACCTTGGTGATTCCCACGCTTGAGCCTAAGTTTACGGGCTTTATAATAAGCGGAAAACCGACCTTTTCTTCAAGCTCCGCCGTGATTTTTTGCTTTTCAAGCATATATTCTCGGGTGCGGAAGGTAACGCAGTCAAGCACGGGAAGCCCCGCTGACTTTAAAACGTCCTTAAACACCGCCTTGTCCATTCCCACGGCGGCGGAGAGTATATCGCACCCGATATAGGGAAGACCTAAGTATTCAAGATAGCCCGCAACCGTGCCGTCCTCGCAGTTTGTGCCGTGAACCACAGGAAAAGCAAGGTCTATTTTAACATCTTTTTTCTTACCCCAAAAACCGCTGTTTTCATAAACCATATAAACCCCGCCGTTTTTACGTGCAAGCAAAACGGGGTTGCTCTGTTTTAACAGCTCTGTAAGATTTCTGTAATTCTCGATTTCAAAAAGAGCGTTGCCTGTATACATTTCGCCGCTTTTTGTAACGTAAATCGGGGTTACGTCATATTTTTCACGCTTGATAGCCCGCATTGCCTGAACGGCGGAAATAATAGAAACCTCGTGCTCGACCGAGCGACAGCCGAAAAGCACCGCAATATTTGTTTTCATAAAAATCACCTTTTTTTGATTTTAGTTTAGATAATTGTCGGGCAGGTCGTTTTCAAGCAGAACAACCGTATTCTTATCGGCAATTTTGCCGTAAACGCCCATAGCCTCCTTAAAGCTTTTAACCACATAAAGGCTTTCGGGCTTAAAGCCTGCTGACTCCGCGCCCTCTCTTAGTGGCTTTGAGCGGTTAAGACCTACAAGTATAATTATATCACACTTTTTAGCGGCTTCAACCCCTAAGGCAAAATTGCAGTCATATTCCTTTGCGCCAAGCTCGATAAGTCCGGGGGTTACAATAACCTTTTTCATACCGTCAAAGGAGCTTAGCACCCGTACCGCCTCAATACAGCCCTCGGGGTTTGCGTTGTAGGCGTCGTCAATAAGGGTTGAGCCGTTTATATAGGACTTTAATTCCAGCCTATGCTCGGTGGGCTTTAGGGAGGAAACCGCAAAGCGGATATTTTCGGGGGTTACGCCTAAGCGCAAAGAAAGCGCCGCCGCGCCCGTGATATTAATAACGCTGTGAAGCCCTAAAAGCCTTGAAGAAAGGGGGATTTCGGTTTTAGCTGCAATGGCGGTAAACTCCGAGCCGTTTCTGCCGTAGGAAATGCTTTGAGCCTTTACGTCAAAATCACCCGTGCCGTAAATGGTGTAAAGAGTGGGGTCTATCCGCTTAATAAGCTCCGCGCTGTCGCCGTTTACAAAGACCTCGCCGCCGTTTTTTAATACCTCGTCGGCTAATTCAAACTTAGTTTTAAAAACATTGTCTACCGTCTTAAAGGTTTCAAGGTGCTGTTCACCCACCGAGGTGATTATGCCGTATTTCGGGCGGACAATATCGCAGATTTCCTTAATGTCGCCGACGTTTTTAGCTCCCATCTCACAGATGAAAATTTGGGTCTGCGGCTCGATTTTTTCGCGAATTGTGCGGACTACTCCCATAGGGGTGTTAAAGCTTTGGGGAGTGGCGACAACATTGTATTTCTCGCTTAAAATACGGCTTAAAATAAACTTAGTCGTGGTTTTGCCGTAACTGCCCGTAACGCCGATTACGGTAAGACCTGCGTGCTCCCTTAAAATGCGCTTAGCGTCGTTAATATACCACCGCGAAACGAGCTTTTCAATCGGCGCGGTAAGCATACGGCAAACAAGAGCGGTAAGGGGAGAAACAAAGGAGAAAATAAGCGTTAGTATGGTGAATAATTCACCTGTAGGGCTTTTCGGGAAAATAACGTATAAACATATAAATACCGCAAGAAGTATTGCCGCCGCCGCGAAAAGCCGTTTTATTCTGCCTGTAAATACAAGCTTTTTAATTGATTTTTTTTGAGTTCTTAAAGCTATAAAAACACGAGCCGCAAAAACGGCGATTAAAAGAATAAGCTGTGGGATAAAAAGCCGTCTGCTCATCAAAAGGGAGGTAAGGCAAAAGGCGATACACTCTATACAAAGGGGGACGGAATAGCTGTCCTTTACCCAAGGAAGATAGCGGGAGGGAAAATAGGAGTTCTGCTGGAGCATCTGATACTGCCTTACAAGAGCGAACAGCCCCGAAAGAGCGGCTAAAATAAGGGAAATAAGTAAAATCACATTCAATTCGTTCACTTCCTAATTAATAAAGCTTTTTAAAATCGCCGCCGCCTGATAGGGCTGCTCGCAGAAGGAATAATGCCCCGCGCCCTTTATAACGCACAGCCCCGAATCGGGTATAAGGCTTTTTATAATTTCGGCGTCGGCAAGGGGGGTATCTGTGTCCTTTTCGCCCCAGATAAGTAATGTGGGGCAGGAGATATTGCTGATAATGTCCCTTAAATCGGTGTTCACAAGGGAGACCATAGTTTTTCGCAATACCTCGGGAGCGGCGTTATAGTCTGCCGAGCCGTAGTGCTTACGCGCCTTATCAAGCAAGCCCTCGGAATGATTTTTTATAACAGGCAGGGTAAGTATTCGCTTTATTGCCTTAAAGCTTTTAGCCCTTATTTTCTGCTTGGCGCTTTTTTTGGGTATCAGACCCGCCGAATCGAGCAAAACTATTTTAGGAGGATTAACCATACCGGCCGCCGCCATTTTAAGTATCACCCTGCCGCCGTGGGAGTGACCTATCATAATCGGATTATCGAGCTTTACCGCTTTCATAAATTTAAGCACAAAATCGCAGTAGTCGTTAAGAGTCCACGGTGCCTTCATTGTATCAGAGCCGCCGCAGCCGGGGAAGTTCACCGCCACAAGCCGACAGCGGTCGCAAAGCGCGGCAATAATACCTCCGTAAACCTCAAAAGAGGAGTTCCAGCCGTGTAGAAGCAAAACGGGAATACCCGATCCCTTTTCGGTGTATTCTATGTTAAGACCGTCAACAGTAATGTTCATAAAGCTCTCCGTCCGTGAATTATAATATATATTAATGACCTTGAAAATATATTATACCAAAAACAAGCCCAAAAAAAAAGTCTTTTTTTAAAAATATGGGATTTCAGGCAAATTTATTTAATTGACTGAAATTTTTTACAAATTTATCATTTACTTTTTCGCAAAAAAAGTGTAAAATATAATTTAATAAAAGCACGGAGGTGTTCTGTTTGGCAAGGAAAATGGCAGACGAGATTCTTGACGCCGAAAAACGCGCCGAGGAAACAGTGTCGGCAGCAGAGCAAAGGGCGTCCGAAATAACAGACGGAGCAAAGCAAAAAGCGGCTGAGGAGTCGGAGCGCATTATTGCTAAAGCTCAGGAAAACGCCGCGAAAATCACCGACGGTGCAAGAGCCGAGGCGGAGGAAAAAAAGCTTAATGCCGAAAGGGAAGCCGAGCAAATAAAAAATGCGCTTGACGGAAAATATGAGCAAAATATTGAAAGGGCGGTTGACTCCGCAACCGATATTCTGTTTTCGTAAAAAATACTTTACAAACAAAGTGTGGTGATAGATTTGGCTAAGCTTAAATGTAAGCTTGTCAGTATTTATGCTGTTGATACCGAGGCGGCGGGGCTTATGAAACGGCTTCAGGAAATGTCGGTAATCGATATTGACACTGCGGCGGGCGATGAGGAGACCTCCGTATTGCCCGAGGGCTATTTCAGAGCCGACGCATCGGATAAAATAAGCGCCTACGAGCGAAATGCAGAAACCGCTGAAAATGCGGTCAAAATATTAAATTCAAGATTTCCCGAAAAAAAGGGTATTGCGGGTCTTTTTAGTTCCTCAAGGGAGCTTACGCCCGAAGAGTTTTACCTAAAGCGGGAGCAAATTGAGAACGCATTGTCGCTTGCTAACGAGGTAATAGAAAACGACCGCAAAATAGCCGAGGAAAAGGCAGAGATAGTCAGGCTTAACACTACAAGGGAGCAGATGCTTCCGTGGGAGCCGCTTGACGTACCGCTATCCTTCTCGGGAACGGCGAAAACGAGGGCGTTTATCGGCACGGTGGCGGGGATTTACAGCCTTGACGGACTGAATGAAAAAACAGCCGCTATCGACCCCCTACTCTCGCTTTATACCGAAATTGTGAACACGGGGAAGGATATTACCTATATTTTCGCCTGCTGTCCTAAGGAACAGGCGGAGAGGGCGGAGGCGGTCTTACGCGCCCTTTCCTTTGCAAGACCTTCCCAGATAACCTCTAAACTGCCGAGGGATAAAATTGCTTCAAAGGAACAGCGGGCTCAGCTGTGCCGCGAAAGGATAGATAAATCACTTTCAAGAATAAAGGAAATTTCCGAAAGCCGTTATGAGATTGAAAATCTTGCGGACTATTGCCGAGGACGTGCGGAAAGCTTCCGCGCGGCGGGCGAGATAGGCAAAACCGCCCATACGGTGCTTATTAAGGGCTATGTTGCCGAGCGGGATATGCCTTATCTTGAAAAGGAGCTTAAAAAGCAGTTCACGGTAGTGATTGAGGCGGAGGACGTAAACGAGGAATTAGCCCCCGTTATACTTCAAAACAACGCCTTTGCACGCCCTGCCGAGACCCTTGTAAAAATGTATTCTCTGCCCGGTGCGCGTGATATTGACCCGTCGCCGATTACAGGCTTTTTCTACTATCTGTTTTTCGGAATGATGTTTTCGGATGCAGGCTACGGACTTATAATGATAATCGCAACAAGCATTGCTTTGGCTCGGTTTAAGCTTTCAAGGTCAATGAAACAAAATATGCGGCTCTTTCAGTACTGCGGCATATCAACCTTTTTGTGGGGACTTGTATACGGAAGCTTTTTCGGCGACAGTATTGCGGTTATAAGCGAAAGGTTCTTCGGTCACAGGGTGGCTTTACCCGCCCTTATAGACCCTATGAACGGCGACGCGGTAACCCTGCTTGTATTAAGCCTTGCGCTTGGTCTTGTTGAAATTATCGCAGGACTTTGTGCGAAATTTGTCACCTTAATAAAAAACGGCGACAGGGCGGGTGCCTTTTTTGACGCGGGGCTTTGGATTACCACCCTTACGGGTATAGCGGTTATGGCTTTGGGGTTTGTAACTGTGCCGATAATTAAAAATATCGGTATTGTTGTTACCTTGTTATCGGTAGTAGGGCTTATACTTACTCAAGGGCGGGACAAGAAAAACCCAATTTTACGGCTGTTTTCAGGTATCGCATCCCTTTACGATATAACAAGCTATGTAAGCGACCTGCTTTCGTTCTCGCGGCTTATGGCGTTGGGGCTTACAACCTCGGCAATGAGCGCGGTGTTTAATATGTTAAGCGCAATGGGAGGAAAATCGATAGGCGGCTTTATACTGCTTATAATAGTTTTCCCGCTCGGTCACGCGATTAACTTCGGTCTTAATGTTTTGGGCGCGTACGTCCATACCCTTAGACTTCAGTATGTTGAGCTGTTCTCTAAATTCTACGAGGGCGGCGGTAGAGAATTTAAGCCTTTTTCATTCAAGTCAAAATATACAGATTTGAATGTGCAAAATATTAAGGAGGAAAATTAAAATGACTTTAGGTACTGTTTTAGCGCTTTTAGGTGCGGCAATTGCAACAATTTTGGCAGGTATTGGCTCTGCAAGAGGCGTCGGTATGGCGTGCGAGGTCGGTATGGGCGTACTGGCTGAGGATTCTTCAAAATTCGGTAAAATGCTGGTTTTAGAGCTTCTTCCGGGTACGCAGGGACTTTACGGATTTATCGTTTCCTTTATCGTGCTTACCAAAATCGGCGTTTTCGGCGGCTCGGCGGATCTTGCTACCTGGCAGGGCGGAATGATACTTGCCGCTTGTCTGCCTATCGCTATCGGCGGACTTATGTCGGGCATAGCGCAGGGTAAGGCGGCTGTAGCGGGTATTTCGCTTTTCGCTAAGGACGACAGCGCATTCCCGAAGGCTCTTGTATCCATAACGCTGGTTGAAATTTACGCACTTTTGGCTTTCCTCGTTTCCTTCCTTACCGTTATTCTTCTGTAAGGTGACCGAAATGACCTCAAGTGAAAAGATACTTGCCGTTATAACCGAGGAGGCTCAAAG
>JBJEOE010000024.1:0-20613 GCA_051880555.1 Acutalibacteraceae bacterium | reverse complement strand
ACAAGGTATTCAGCACGAAATCCTCGTTCCGAACCATAAGGATTGGAACGAGGATCGGCTGGCAGCCGACGGCAATGCTCCGCGCTCCGGCGCGGAGTTTTCTGTATCCAATGAAAATGAGGAAGAAGGTGAAGAACCGTGTCAGGCGTTACAACTCTGATTTTCGTCGCCGTCGTGATGTTCTGCATCCTCGGTGGCGTTACCTTACTTGCCTATATCTATAACCTCAACAGCATTAAATCCAAGACGGTCGGCGACGGTCAGCACGGAACGGCGCGGTGGGCGACAAAATCCGAGATACGGAAAATATATAATCATATTCCGTTTACACCCGAGAAGTGGCGCGAGCAGGCGGCCAAGGGCGAAACGCCGACCGTGTCCCGAATTGTAAAGCGCCGCTTTTTCAAAAAGAAAAATGAAGAACTGGAGGAAGTTCTGCCGCAGGGAATCGTGGTGGGATGCACGGGCGGCAAGCGTCATACCACCGCTATGGTAGATACAGGAGATGTCCATGCGCTGATGATTGGTGCGGCGGGCGTCGGCAAGACCGCATTCTGGCTGTACCCCTGTATCGAATACGCCTGTGCTTCTGGAATGTCGTTCCTCTCAACCGACACCAAAGGCGATGTTATGCGTAACTACGGCAACATTGCCAAAGGCTACGGCTACAATGTTTCGGTCATTGATCTGCGCAATCCTACCCGCTCCAACGGCAATAATCTTTTGCACCTCGTCAACAAGTATATGGACTTATATCAGCAAGAGAACAAGCTCATATACAAAGCAAAATCCGAGAAATACGCCAAGATTATCTCCAAGACGATTATACTCTCTGGTATGGACGCGGCGAGCTTCGGTCAGAATGCGTACTTCTATGACGCCGCCGAGGGCTTATTGACTGCAACTATTCTGCTTGTGGCAGAGTTTTGTGAGCCGCAGAAAAGGCATATAGTATCGGTGTTCAAAATCATACAAGAGTTACTCGCGCCTTCAAGCAGAAAAGGAAAGAATCAGTTTCAGCAGCTTAACTTAAAATACACCGCAGAAGAATAAGAAAAACACACTAAGAAGGATTAGCGCTTCTGATTATTATTTACGGTAGCTCTTAGGTGATCTGCCGTAAATTTTTTTAAATGCCTTGCTGAAATAATTGTAGTCGGAAAAGCCGACGCTTTGGGAAATCTCGGTGACCGAAAGCTCGGTGGTTTTTATAAGCTTTTTTGCCCTGTGCATACGTCTTTTCAGAATGTATTTTGAAACGCCGATATTAAGCTCCTTTCGGAATATTTCATATAGCTTTGTTCTGCCTATCTGAAGCTCGGAGCAGAGCGTTTCGATTCGTATATCCTCGGACAAATGCCCGTCTATATACGCCTTTGCCGCGTTAATAAGCTTGCTGTTTTCGGGCATTATCAGCTCCTTGTAAATTATGTAGGAGGTACACGCTTCCATGATGTTCGCCGCCGCGTAAATTTCTTCTTCTGTTTTGCATGAGATGCCCGAAATACCGTTTTCAAGTGCTTCACGGTTTATGCCGTAGCTGTTTTCCCAATAGTCAAGTTTTTCGTATATTGCAGATTTATCCGGCGTGTCTGTTATCTGACCGAACATAAGATAGCCAATGATATTTTCGTTTTCGTGAAGAGGTATCACCGCCTCGACCAACCCTGCGTGACACTTATAAATAATCGGGGAATCCTCAGCCGAGCATTTTAAAAAGGCGCGGCGGTTGGAACGTCGGCATTTGCTCCGCGTTTTTTGCACGCTGTTCATCAGTCTGCAAAAATCGCATTTTTCCTCCGGGTAAAAGGCTATTTCTTTAAAATCTGCGTCGAATAGGACGAAGCGAATACCCGTTAAGGTGTAAAAAGACCGCATAAGCTCCTCTATTTTCGCTTTGTTGAATTTAAAGTCCATAAAATCCGCACCTCCGTACAAATTTACCGTTTTTAGTACATTATTATCTATCATAATACCACATTTAAGGGTAAAATGAAATCATAATTTTTGATGGGAGGATTTTTTATGAGCAAGCAGACATTCGCATTATTTTTCGGCAACCGCGGTTTTATGCCGGCGGAGCTTATCGAGGGCGCACGGGAGGATATGGTTAAGGCGGTTACCGACGCGGGCTACGATTATATTATGATGGATAAGGACGCGACCCGATACGGTGCGGTTGAAACGCGGGACGAGGGCAGAGCCTACGCAAAATGGCTTAAATCTCACGAGGGAGAATATGACGGCGTAATTCTTTGTATGCCGATATTTATTGACGAGAACGGTGCTATTGCAGCATTACAGGATGCGGGCGTTCCGATTTTGATGCAGGCGTATCCCGACGAAATAGGAAAAATGGATTTTAAACACCGACGTGACGCTTTTTGCGGCAAATTTTCAGTCACCGATGTTTTTGAACAATATAAAGTTCCGTACACAGTTATGAAACCGCACGTTGTAGACCCATTAACCCCGGAATTTAAAAAGAATCTTCACGATTTCGCGGCGGTCTGCCGCGTGGTAAAGGGGATGCGCCGTTTTACTATCGGCTGTATCGGGGCGAGAACCACCGCCTTTAAGACCGTGCGCTTTGACGAGGTCACAATGCAAAGACACGGTATAAATGTTGAAAGCTTCGATTTATCCGAGCTGTTTGAGTTTGTTAGAGCGAAGCAGGATAATGATGAAAGGGTTATCGCTAAAAAGGCGGCGCTTGAAAAATACACCGATTTTACAAACGTACCCGAGGATAAAAAGCTTATGCTTGCTAAGATAAGCGTGGTTATTGACGAGTACATAGAGACCTATCATCTTGACGCTATAGCGCTTCGCTGTTGGAACGAAATGGAGACATATTTAAGGGTTTGTCCCTGCGTACTGCTTTCCGAGCTTAACGACAGAGGTATCACCCCTCCTGTGAAATAGATATGTGCTCCGCAATTACGATGCGAGCCTTATCGCTGGCGACAGAGGGTCCCGCCGCCTGCCTTGACTGGAACAATAATTACGGCGACGACGAAAACAAGGTAATACTTTTCCATTGCGGTTCAACAGCACAAAAGCTTATGGCAGGAAAAGGAACCGTGACCTCACACAAAATGTTTGATAAAGGCGACCCGGGAAGCGGTTGGGAAACCAATGAGGGAAGAATCGCGGCATTTCCGATGACATATTCTAACTGCAAAACCGAAGACGGAAAAATTACTGTATATTTCAGTGAGGGCGAATTTACAGAGGATAATATTGAAAAAGAATTCTTCGGTTGCGGCGGCGTTGCGAAAATAGATAATCTTCAAGACAAGCTTATTCGTCTTGCAAGGGGTGGCTTTAAGCATCATACTACCGTCGCAAACGGTCATGTTACCGCAACGGAAACACTCGAAAAGGCTATTGGGCTATTGCAGGAAGTGGTATATTACATCATACCATAACAAACGAAAGACTTGCACGCAGGGGATACTATGACATATCCGAAGCGTACAAGTCTGTGCACTAAATATGATTGAACCGCCGTGTACCGAACGGTACGCACGGTGGTGTGAGAGGTCGGCTACTCAATTAATGGGTAGCCTCCTACTCGATTTAAAGTGAGTACGACAAACTGAAAGTTTCAGGTGTTCGGCAAATTGGGATTCAGTGTACAGTCTATATTTGAATTCTTTGCTGTAGATTACAATGCCAGATATCTAGCTTGTTTTCCTAATAATCGTTTTCCTAATAATACGCAAAATATCGTGAGTACAATGGTAATAACGGCTGTTATAGGATATGTCACATATCTATTATACATAGGAATATGATGAACAACTGCCATAACTGCAAGATGAGAAAAATATATTCCAAAGGAATTGTTTCCTAATAATTCCAATACCTTTACATTTCTAGTTTTACCATAAATCACATAATTGTATGCCATCAAAGCAAATAATGCTCCAGAAATTATGGAGGTTAACTTAAGCTGGGTCCCACAATTTTCATATCCAAGAGTATAATAATAAAACCCTTCGGCAATCTGAAAAAGAATTGAAATTATCCATAACATCATAATCTTTGTATTGGTCATATTAATGGATAATAACTTATTCCCTACCAAGTAGCCGAGATAAAAGTATGTAAACCAACCCAAGCAGGAAATACCGATAATGACGCTAATGTATTTATTTATTTCTAGACCAGCGATAAGGGGCATAGAACGCATTATTACAATTTCAATGGGTGCAATTAAAAGTCCACAATATTTGAATTTTGATTTCGCTAGTCTATCAATAAGAGGTATAAGAATGGTAAATTCACAGTAAACAAAAATATAATACATTACCGCTGCAGCTTTGCCAGTTAGTACATTTTTAGCAAATACAATTGGAATACTTACAGGGTTATCAATATTGTACATAACAGAATAAATAAAAGTCCATAGAACATATGGGATTAATACTTTAATAATTCTTTTCTTTGGATTCCAGTTAGATGCATTGGATAGCATACCACTAAGGAACAGGAACAGACCGACTGAAAAATTCAAAAACGGTCTGCAAAAAACTTGTGCCAAACCAGTTGGTGTATTATGTATGAATACGACCGCAATGATTGCTACCCCTCTTAATATTTGAATTCTTTTACTTTGCTCAGTTGTGAATTTCATGCGCTATAGACCTCCGTCAAATTCAAATTTGTCTTTTTCTATTATACACCAAAACTATGAATATTTCTACCCGCCGTCTATTGACCTCAATTAAGAGGTAAATAGACGGCTTTTTTTGTTTGCAAAAAATTTATTCAAGAAATTTTGAAAAAACACCCCCCAAAAACGCTCTCCCATTTCAAACAAGTGAAGGGGTTAATTCCGAACAACGAAAACGGAAGCCTTTCACTTGTACTTTGACAACTGAATAAGTCATTCACTAAGACTTTATTTCTGATGATTTTAGCTTGACACGGACGTTATGCAATTATTTTCTTGAAAAAAAGCTGTAAATGTAGTATTATATATCATATATGACTATTTTTCTTCAAAGGGGAAGAAGTATGGAAAAGAAAGAAAATATACTTCGTCCGGCGGGACGTATTCACGGCGGCGCGTTGCTGCCGCATCTTAAAAAGACCGCCGAAACGGAATCGGTTGTAATGCCGCCGCCCGCGGCTGTTAAAATTCCTATGTCACAGCATATAGGCGCACCTGCCGAGCCCTGCGTAAAATCGGGCGACAAGGTTTTTGTCGGAACCCTTATAGGCTCTGCGGCGGGCTTTGTAAGCGCGCCCGTTCATTCGAGCGTATCGGGCACGGTAAAAATGATAGAAGAAATGAACGTCGGCGGGCGCAAAACCAAATGCGTTGTTATCGAATCGGACGGACTTATGGAAAAGGATCCCGAGTTAAAGCCTTTTGAGGTCAAAACAAGGGAGGATATATCAAAAGCTGCCGACCTTTGCGGACTTGTAGGTCTTGGCGGCGCGGGCTTCCCGACCAAGGTTAAGCTTTCCGTTAAGGAGGAAACGCCGATTGACACCCTTATAATAAACGGTGCCGAGTGCGAGCCTTATATAACGAGCGACTACCGCGCCTGTATGGAGGATTACGAAAGCGTAATCGAGGGCGTATATCTTATAAAGGAAAAGCTTAATATCCCGAAGGTTATTATTTGCATTGAAAGCAACAAGGAAAAGGCGATTAAAAAGCTTTATGAAATTGCCTCCGACCGCCGCGACGAGGACGACAGCGTGAAGCTTATGAAGCTGCCCACAAGCTATCCTCAGGGCGCGGAAAAGGTTATTATTTATTCCGCAACGGGGAGAAAGGTTCCCGCAGGCAAGCTTCCGAGCGACGTCGGCTGTATAGTTATGAATATTACAAGCGTTGTTACCCTCTACCGCTTTATTAAAACAGGTATGCCGCTTGTTTCAAAGCGTATTACGGTGGACGGTACGGCGGTCAACGAGCCTAAGAATATAATCGTTCCTATCGGCACTTCGATTAAAGATGTACTGGAGTTTGCGGGCGGAGTGTCCTCGGACGCGAATGAAATTATTTTCGGCGGACCTATGATGGGGGTTGACGCCGAGAACGACAGCGGCGTTATCGAAAAGCGCACCAATGCGATAACCGTTATGAAAGAAGAAATTAAGCCGCCTAAGGTTACGCCTTGTATTCGTTGCGGGCGCTGCGCGAGGGCGTGTCCTATGAATTTGTACCCCGCTTCGGTAGAGGCGGCGGTAAATCACGGTCTTACCGAAAGTCTTAACGGACTTAACGTAAATTACTGTATGGAGTGCGGGAGCTGTTCTTATGTCTGCCCCGCAAAGCGTCCGCTTACTCAGGTTATGCGGCTTGCAAAGGCACAGCTAAGGAGGGAAAAGTGATATGAAAGAGATTTTAACGGCTTCGTCCTCGCCGCATATAAGGCACGGCGATACGACAAGGGGCATTATGTCCGACGTTGTAATCGCCCTTTTGCCCGCCGCGGTTTACGGCTGTATACTTTTCGGCATACGCGCGGCGGCGGTGCTTGCGGTTTGTATTGTTTTCGCGGTTTTAAGCGAGTTTTTATGGGATAAGGCGCTTAAAAAGCCAAATACCGTGGGTGATATGTCGGCGGTGGTTACGGGACTACTGCTTGGTATGAACCTGCCCGCCTCTATTCCGCTATGGCAGGCGGCGATAGGCAGTATAGTCGCTATTATTGTAGTTAAGCAGATGTTCGGCGGCATAGGCTGTAACTTTGCGAATCCCGCGATTGCCGCGCGTATTGTTCTTTTGGTTTCGTTCCCCGCCACTATGACCAAATTTACCGAGCCGATTTTTGACGCGGTGACCTCGGCTACCCCGCTTGCCGCGGAAAGCGGTACATATACCATTAAAGAGCTGTTTTTCGGTATGCACCCCGGCTCTATCGGCGAGACTTCGGCGTTTCTTTTAATGATAGGCGGAATTTATCTGCTGATAAGAAATGTAATTTCCCCGATTATTCCCGTCTGCTTTATCGGTACGGTTGCGCTTTTGTCCCTTGCGTCGGGAGAAAATTTGGCGGTATCGGTTTACGGCGGCGGACTTATGCTGGGAGCTATCTTTATGGCGACCGACTACACCACAAGCCCGACAACTAATCTCGGCAGGGCAATATTCGCTGTCGGCTGCGGAATTATTACCTTTGTTATAAGAAAATTCGGGGCTTTGCCGGAGGGTGTATCCTATTCGATACTTCTTATGAACATTCTGGTCCCGCACATCAACCGTTTCACACTCTCAAAGCCCTTCGGCTTCGTAAAACCCAAAAAGGAGGAAGCGCAGAATGGCTGACAGCAACAATATTTATAAGGATATAATAAAGCCCGTTTGTGTGCTTTTGGCGATTTGCGTTATAATACCGCTGGCACTTTCCCTTACAAACAAGGTAACGGCGGATAAAATCACCGAGCTTGAGGAAAAGAACAGCCGCGAGACTATGGCGAATTTAATAGAGGCTGACGAATTTACCGAAAACGAGCTTGAAGACGGCGGTGAAAGCTCTACCTATTACATAGCCGTAAAGGACGGAGAGACGGTAGGCTTTATCTTTAAAACCGCAGAAAAGGGCTATGGCGGCGACGTTTCGGTTATGACGGCGGTAAATCCCGACGGTACGGTTAAGTCCGTGGCGATACTCGATGTTTCAAACGAAACCCCGGGGCTTGGTCAAAACGCCGCAAAGGAGAGCTTTTACACCCAGTACGAGGGCAAAAAAAGCGGAATATCTCTCCTTAAAAACGGGGCTGATTCCGCGAAAAACGAGGTAAACGCCGTAACAGGCGCTACAATTACCTCGACCGCCGTAAACAAGGCGGTAAATACAGCCCTTGAACAGTTTGAAAGCGTTAAAAGCAACGAGGAGGTGACCGAGGGTGAAAAATAATAAGTATATGGGCTATTTTACAAACGGACTTATAAAGGAAAACCCCGTTTTGCGCTTGGTGCTGGGCACCTGCCCGACCCTTGCGGTCACAACCGCCGCGATAAACGGCATAGGAATGGGGCTTGCCGCGACTATGGTGCTTGTCTGCTCCAATATCGCGATTTCGCTTTTAAGAAATATTATACCCGATAAGGTGCGAATCCCCGCGTTTATAACAATTATTGCGGGCTTTGTAACTGTTGTTCAGATGCTTGTTAAGGCGTTTTTGCCCTCAATCGACAAGGCACTCGGCATTTATCTGCCGCTTATAGTTGTAAACTGTATTATCTTAGCGAGGGCGGAGATGTTCGCTTCTAAAAATCCCGTGCTTCCGAGCATTTTGGACGGTCTCGGAATGGGTATAGGCTTTACCGCGGTCTTAACCCTGATGGGCGCGATACGCGAGCTTTTGGGGGCGGGAACAATCTTCTCTCTGCCCGTTACGGCGAATTTCATAAGCCCGATGATTGTATTTCTGCTCCCGCCCGGAGGCTTCTTTGTCTTCGGTATGCTGGTTGCGCTGTCAAACGCCCTTGCAAAGCGGGCGGGCAAAAAGCCTGTGGAGCATTTAGGCTGTGAAAGCTGTCCTTCAAGAGCAGTTTGCGGAAAAAATGAATGTGCAAAAGAAGAGGAGGCGGCGGTAAATGAATAGTACAACCTCGATTGCCTCGATTTTACTCGCGGCTATACTTACAAATAATATGGTGCTGTCGAAATTCCTCGGAATTTGTCCGTTTTTGGGAGTTTCCAAAAAGACAAACACCGCCTTTTCAATGAGCGTTGCCGTAACCCTCGTTATGGTTGTGGCGACGGCGGTTACATGGCCTATATACAATTTAGTTTTAGCGCCTAAGTACGCCTATCTTGAAACGATAGTATTTATTCTTGTAATCGCGGCGATAGTTCAGCTGATAGAAATCGTATTAAAGCGGTATATTAAGCCTGTATACAACGCGCTGGGAATTTATCTTCCCCTTATTACCACTAACTGCGCGGTGCTCGGTATTACAATGCTTAATATTACCAACGAGCTTTCTTTTGTAAAGTCTCTCTTTAACGCGCTGGGGGCGGGACTCGGATTTATGCTTGCAATGCTCCTCTTCTCGGGCGTGCGCGAAAGGCTTGAAACCGCCGACATTCCCGATTTTTTAAAGGGTCTGCCGATAACCCTTGTGGCGGCGGCGCTGGTTTCGCTTTCATTCCTCGGCTTTGCGGGAATAGGAGGTTAAGCTTATGGAAATTATTATACCGATTATAATTGTCGGAATCATAGGACTTGTCGCGGGGGTGGGGCTATCCCTTGCCTCTAAGTTTATGGCGGTGCCTGTGGACGAAAAGCAGGAGAAGGTTCGCGCGGCGCTCCCCGGCGCTAACTGCGGTGCCTGCGGTTTTTCGGGCTGTGACGGCTACGCCGCGGCTGTGGCGGCGGGTGAGGCTGAGCCTGATAAGTGCGCCCCCGGCGGAGCGACAGCGGCGGCAGCCCTTGCGGAAATTTTAGGGGTAGAGGTGGAAACCGAGTCTAAAATCGCATTTATTGCCTGTAACGGCAGTCGCGAAAAATCAAAGACTAAGTTTAATTACGACGGCATACAAAGCTGTACCGCCGCCGCTCTTGTAAACGCGGGACCCCTCCAATGTGAATACGGCTGTATCGGCTTCGGCGACTGCGCCGCCGTATGTCCTTTTGGGGCGATTACCTTAGAAAACGGCAGACCCGTTGTTTGCGGCGATATTTGCGTCGGGTGCGGCAAGTGCACAAAGGTTTGTCCTAAGTCGCTTATATCTATTATTCCGAAATCCGCTAAGATTAAGGTTGCTTGCTCTAATAAATCAAAGGGCGCGCCCGTTGTTAAGGCTTGCGGCGTTTCCTGTATCGCCTGCAAAATGTGCGAAAAGGCGTGTGAAAACGGCGCGATTAAGGTTACGGACAATGTGGCGGTTATAGATCAATCTCTTTGCACCGCCTGCGGAAAGTGCAAAGAAGCCTGCAAGCGCGGCGTAATAGTATAATGGAAATTTTGTACGAGGATAACTCGGTTATAGTGTGTATTAAGCCGCAGGGCGTGCTTTCTCAAGCCGACAAAAACGGCGGGGAGAGTATGATAACACGGCTTGAGACCTACACGGGCGGGGAGATCTTCCCCGTTCACCGCCTTGATAAGGAGACGGGCGGAGTTATGGTTTATGCAAAAACAAGCTCCGCCGCCGCGGCGCTTTCACGCGATATTTCGGAGCACCGCTTTAATAAGGAATATCTTGCTATGGCGCACGGTATTCCCGAAAGAAAAAGCGACGCCCTATGCGATTTGCTTTTTCACGACAGGGCTAAAAACAAAAGCTATGTAGTAAAGCGGGAGCGCAAGGGGGTTAAAAAAGCTGAGCTTTGCTATACCCTTTTAGGCACGGTTGAAATAAACGGCGAACAGTATTCGCTTTTAAGGGTGAAGCTTTACACCGGCAGAACCCACCAGATTAGGGTTCAGCTTGCGCACAGAAAAATGCCCCTTGCGGGAGATAAAAAATACGGTGCGCAGGACGGCTTTAGCCTTTTGGGGCTGTGGGCGTATAAATTGGACTTCATCAATCCCGAAACCCATAAAAATACCGAATTTACTGCTTTACCGCAAAATTACATTTCCGATTTTTTTAAAACATTTGAATAACTCAAAATATGCCGAGGACTTATGCCTTAAAAGCGCGGTCCTCGGCGTTTTTTGTATTCCGAGTTATAGCCTTAGCCTATTACTAAGTATTAATCAGAGGTATTGGACAAAACAAGCTTGGGGTTGTATAATCATAGCATAAACTTCAAAGGAGGCAGCAAAATATGTTAAAAAGATTTTCAGGCAGAGGCGGATATATATGTTTGAGCGCTGCCTGTAACGAGCGAATGTGACGGCGGTCACGAAGAATTAACAGCGTTTCATTAAAAAAATAAATTAATTTAAGGGTGAATTTAAAATGAAAAAATCTTATAAAAAAATAATTTCGGTAATAACAGCTTCTCTTCTTCTGCTCTCGGTTTTCGCGGGTTGCTCCTCTAAAAGCAAGGCGATAACAATCGCAGTCCCCAACGATACAACCAACGAGGCGCGCGCGCTTTTACTCCTTGAAGAGCAGGGAATAATAAAGCTTAAGGAGGGCGCGGGAATTTCCGCCACGGTAAAGGATATAGAGGAAAATCCCAAAGGCATTGAGTTTAAAGAGGTTGAAGCCGCACAGCTTCCCAACGTTTTAAAGGACGTGGATTACGCGGTTATCAACTCAAACTACGCGATTTCAGCCGACCTGAATCCCGTTAAGGATTCGCTTGCTATCGAGGGCTCGTCCTCCGCTTACGGCAATATTTTAGCGGTTAAAGAGGGTAATGAAAGCGCCGACTGGGCAAAGGCGTTAAAGGCGGCGCTTGAAAGCAAAAAGGTAGCCGATTTTATTGCTCAAAAATACGGCGGTGCGGTTGTAAGCACGGTTGATAACGCGGGCGACGGCTTTGACAGCTCGGTTGATTACGCTAAGCTCAGCGGTACAACGATTACCGTTGCGGCGTCTCCCACTCCCCACGCCGAGATTTTAGCGGTTGCAAAGGAAATCCTTGCCGAAAAGAACGTAAAGCTTGACGTTAAGGAATTTACCGATTATGTTCAGCCGAACAACGTGGTAGAAAGCGGCGAGATAAACGCCAACTACTTCCAGCACCTGCCCTATCTTGAGGACTTCAACAAGGAAAACAATACCCATATTGCCTCGATAGCTACAATCCACGTTGAGCCGATGGGTCTTTACGGCGGCAAGCAGACTTCTCTTGACGCGATTAAGAAATAAATATAAGTGGATTTATGCCGTCAGCCTAAGCTCTCGGCATTTTGCCCTTTCGGAGGAAAAGAAATGATTGAAATTAAAAACCTCTCAAAAACCTTTCCGTCGAAGTCGGGCGGGGTAGAGGCGCTTAAAAACGTCTCCCTTACCATACCCGACGGCGAAATTTACGGAATTATAGGTATGAGCGGCGCTGGAAAAAGCACCCTTGTGCGATGTATTAATATGCTCGAACGCCCGACCGAGGGAAGCGTGATTATTGACGGCAGGGACATTGGAGGTCTTTCGGAATCGGAGCTTAGAAAAGAGCGTCAAAGCATTACTATGATTTTTCAGGGCTTTAACCTGCTTATGCAGAGGAACTGCCTAAAAAATGTCTGCTTTCCGCTGGAGCTTGCGGGGGTAAAAAAAGCAGACGCCGAAAAAAGAGCGGCGGAGCTTTTGGAAATTGTGGGATTAAAGGACAAAATGAAAAGCTATCCCGCCCAGCTTTCGGGAGGACAGCAGCAGCGTGTTGCAATCGCAAGAGCCCTTGCGACCAACCCTAAAATTTTGCTTTGTGACGAGGCGACAAGCGCCCTTGACCCGCAGACCACCCACTCGATTCTCTCTCTTATCCGAGACCTACACGATAAATTGGGGCTTACGGTGGTAATAATCACCCACCAAATGAGCGTTATTGAGGAAGTTTGTACCCGCGTTGCAATTTTAGACGGCGGCACGGTTGCCGAGGAGGGAGCGGTAGGCGAGGTGTTTTCCGCTCCTAAAAGTGAGGCGGCAAAGCGGCTTGTATATCCCGAGGGGTATGAGGAAACCTTAAATACCTTTGAGGGCGGAGTTGTGAGAATTGTATTCGGCGGCGCCGCCGCAACAAAAACGCCGCTTATTGCGCAAATGGCAATCGATAAAAATATTGCCGCAAGCATACTCTATGCTTCCACAAGGAGTATCTGCGGCAGGGTGTACGGAAATATGCTGCTGGGTATCCCGGGCGGCAGGCAACAGCTTGACAGCGCGCTTACTTATTTAAAAAGCATACCCGATATTTTCGCGGAGGAGGTACAGAAAAATGCTTAGCTCGTTTTTTGAATCGGAAAGCGTGGTAAAGGCGCTCGAAATTCTTAAAACCGAAATTCCGCTTGCCGTGTGGGAGACCTTTTACGTCACGGTTTTATCAACCCTTTTTGCGATAATTTTAGGTCTGCCCTTAGGCGTTCTGCTCGTCGCGGGGGAAAACGGAAAAATACTTAAAATTCCCGCGGGGCTGCTTCATATACTTAATGTTATTATTAATCTTCTGCGTTCGGTGCCTTTCCTTATTCTTATGATTATGGTTTTTCCGCTCACCCGTCTTATTATGGGTACGGTAGTAGGAACGGCGGCGTCGATTGTGCCGCTGGTGATAGCGGCGTTCCCGTTTGTGGCAAGGCTTGTCGAGGGCAGTTTGCGCGAAATTAACCCAAATATCATAGAAACCGCGCAGAGTATGGGAGCAAGCCCCTTGCAGATTATTGTAAAGGTAATGCTTCCCGAGAGCGTACCCTCCCTTATCTCCAACGCCACGATTGCAATTACCACGATTTTAGGCTATTCGGCAATGAGCGGCATAATCGGCGGCGGCGGACTCGGCAAAATCGCGATTAATTACGGTTATTACAGGTATCAGTACCTTGTAATGGCGTTTGCCGTGATTTTTCTTGTGCTTTTAGTACAGCTTTTTCAGAGTATAGGCACCTTACTTGCCGCCAAGGCGGATAAACGGCTCAAGGCAAATAAATAAATTTCAGGCGATAACCGTATGTCGGGGGCTTGGCTCCCGACTTTTTACGCTATTTTTTTACCAACCGTAGCCGCCGTCGGGAAATTCGTATTCCGTATACTCGTTTACATAGGGCTTTAATTCAATGATTTTCCTGATGTTTTTCTTAATAAGCCGTTTTGCCTCTTCTCTTGAATAGTTATAGGAGGAAAAATCGCTCTTTTTAAGTTCTTTAAGCTTTATTTTTCCGTATTCCGAGGTGTCAATTTCATAAAATTTTTCGGCACGGGAGTAAAGCTCATAAGCCGCCTGCTGCCTTATATCGCTATCGGGGAGCTTGAGCAGTTCAACGAGATACGGTACTGCGGAATCCGAAAGACTGCCTAAATGGGCAACGTCAAGCTCCGTCAGTTTTCCGGCTTTGTAGCTTTCAACATTGTAAAGGGCAACCGTTCTGTCAACGTCCGTAAAACCGACCGCAAGGGCTAAAAGGGCGAGTACGGTTATAATGAATTTTGCAAACGGGAATTTCTTTAAATAAAGATAAATCACAACGCCGACAAAAAGCAGGGCGAGCAGTACCATAAACAGGCTTGTTAAAAGGCGCAGTCGGGTAAGCCCGTAAAAGCCGATGTATAAATGCATTTTGGAAAGTGCGGTCGCGGTGAAGATTACCGAAAACACGCATATCAGGGTTGCTGTAATCCGTACCGACAGCGGAATTTTTCCCTCCTCGGTGCGGCGGGAAAGCCCCGTTATCAAGGCGATAAGACCTAAATTTATACTGCAAACTCCGCACAGCTCGAAAAATCCGCGCCGTGCATAGTTTGCGGGGGTAAGGGCGTAGCCTTCGGGCAGAATACCCGAAAAGGCGCTGAAAAAATAGGCGAGCTGTGAAAAGAGGTATACCGCATAAAATACCGAAAGTATTGAAAAAAGCGTGACCGCGGTGGCGGCGGGCAGATTTCTGTAATCGGTGTTAGCGTAAGGCTTTATTTCGTCCTCCCGAAGCCCCTTTTTAAGGGCGAAAAGCATCGAAAAAAGGAATATCGCAAGAAGCGTTCCGAGCAGTATTTTAGCGATTAATTTTCCTACTCCCGAAAAGAGAGAGACCATAAGCCCCTCGAACGCCGCGTCAGAGCTGATTAAAAGGGGAATTATTACCAATAAAACGGGAACGGATAGGCAGACGCCGACAAGCACCTGCTTGTTAGGTCCTTTTTTATCGTTGTCCTTGCAGTATTTTCCGTAGGAGCGGAACGGCTCTGTTAAAAATCGAAAGGGCGAAAGGATAAGCGTGTTAAGGGCGGAGTAAATTATACCGTGACGGCTATTTTCACAATCGGTGTAGGAGACAGCCGCGAAAACGCCGTAGAGAGCGAATATTGCGAAAAAAAGCAGGGTATTAATAAGCGAGTCGTCAAAAACAGCGAAAACTGCCGAAAGGATAAGGGAAACCGCGCCGCAGAACAGTGAAAAGGGTTTTATATTAATTTCCGATTTCAACATATAAAGCACGGTAAGCAGAAACAGCGCAAAATAAGAGATGGTGAAGCCGATATTAAAGCCGCCGAAAAGCGAGAGCGAGACAAAAAATACCGCGCTTACAAGGGTGATAATCGCAAAAACCGTATCGCGCGCTTTCCAAACGGGCGGCTCCCTAAAAGCGAAGGGAAGGGGATAGGGGTTTAGGTTTATCGGCTCTTCATTTTCGCGGTCTTCGTTTGGGATAATTTCATTTTGGTTTTCAAAATCGGACATTATTCTTCCTCCCTATATTCAAGAATATCCGCGGGTTGGCAGTCAAGCACCTTGCAGATGCTTTCAAGCGTGGAAAAGCGTATGGCGCGCGCCTTTCCGGTTTTTAAAATTGAAAGATTCGCCTGTGTAATGCCTATCTTCTCGGCAAGCTCGCCCGAGGAGATTTTTCTTTTTGCCATCATAACGTCAAGATTAACTACAATTGCCATTTTCGTCACCTATATAGTAAGCTCGTTTTCCGCCTTTATTTCTATTGCGGAGCGGAAGACATTTTTAATGACCCGTAAAATCAGCGAGAAAAAGGCGGCGGCAACGCTTATAATATAAAAAGGAAGATAAAAATATCCTGAAAAAAAGGAGATGACCGCCGCCGCGACACAGCAAAGAAACAAAATATTCAGCCGCTTTATATTATCCGTTACAAAGGTATCGCCCTGCATAATGTTTTTAAGCAGTCGCCGTAACGAGAAAAGCGCAAGCAGAGCAAAAGGCAGGCAGGTATAGCAGACCGCTAAAATAACGTTGCGGACATTTGCGGGTCTTCCCATATAGGTAATGTACCACTTTGTAAAACGCGGCAGAAAAACCGCGGCGGCACAAAAAAGCGCAATAATGAAATCGGTAAGATAAAGCGAAAGCTTTGCGGATTTTGTTTGGCTGAGCATAGGTTAACCTCCCAATATTTTCTAATCGCATAATACCACGCTATTTATCGTTTGTCAATAAAAATATACCGAAAAATAATATTACAGTTTTGTAACCGTTTTTTAGCGCCGAGCAAATCTTTAAAATCATAAATGAGTAAACGGGAGAAAACAAAAGAAAACAGAAGAAAAACAGAGCTTTGAAACTTTAAATTAAATTTTTCAAAAATAGGTGTTGACAATGTCTTGACAATGTGGTATTATATTTTAGCTGTTTAATAAGTATAAATTTTTGGAGGTTTTGAATTATGTCAACATTTATGGCAAAACCTGCTGAAATTCAGCGTAAATGGTATATAATCGACGCTGCTGACAGACCGCTCGGAAGAACCGCCGCTAAGGTTGCGGATATACTTCGCGGTAAGTTAAAGCCGGAGTTTACTCCCCACGTCGATTGCGGCGACCACGTTGTCGTTATCAACGCTGATAAGGCGGTTTTAACAGGTAAGAAGCTTGAAAAGAAGTTCTATCGCCGTCATACAGGCTATATCGGCGGTCTTAAGGAAGTTAAGTACGCTACCCTTATGAAGACCCGCCCCGAGCTCGCTATGGAGCTTGCTGTTAAGGGAATGGTTCCCGATACCACTATCGGCCGCAAGGCTCTTACAAGACTTCACGTTTACAGCGGCACTGAGTATGCTCAGGTAGCTCAGAAGCCCGAAAAGCTTGAATTTTAAGAAGGGAGACAGAAACAATGTTTGAAGCAAAGCCTTATTTTTACGGCACAGGCAGAAGAAAGAGCTCTGTCGCCCGTGTTCGTCTTTACGCAGGTACCGGAAAAATCACCGTTAATGACAGAGACATTGACGATTATTTCGGTCTTGAAACCTTAAAGCTTATCGTTCGTCAGCCGCTGGCTCTCACCGGCACTGCCGATAAGTTTGATATTGTATGCCGCGTTGCAGGCGGCGGTGTTACCGGTCAGGCGGGCGCTATCCGTCACGGTATTTCCCGCGCCCTTCTCCAGTCCGACGCGGAGCTTCGCGCCGAGCTTAAGAAGGCCGGATTCCTCACACGCGATCCGCGTATGAAGGAAAGAAAGAAATACGGTCTCAAGGGCGCACGTCGCGCACCCCAGTTCTCAAAGAGATAATTTGCAGTTTGCAAAAAAATCACGGCTTGTCGTTCGGGTTTATTCCCGAAGACAAGCCGTTTTTTGCTGTCTGCTAAGCTAAATATTGCGCTAATGTGATTACAAGCGGCATTGTTATAATCGAAAGCACGGTGCTAAGGGAGACCATATCCACCGAAAGGGGAGTGTCCGCTCCGTATTTCGAGGAAAACATTGTGGTAATTGCGGCAACAGGGGCGCTTACCGATATAACAACCGATACAAGTAGCGTTCCGCGCACACCGATAATATACAAAAATCCGAGCACCGCCAGAGGATAAATAATCATTCGCAGAATAACCGAAAAAATACATTTGAAATCCTTGAAGGCGGTAAGAATATTGTTCTGCGCCAAATGGTAGCCGATTATCAGCATAGGCAGGGGAGTGTATATCGCGGAGATGTAGTCGATTGCGGAATACAGAATATGCGGAACAGGAATTGAGCATACAAAAATCACAAGACCCACCGCAAGACCGATTATTCCCGGGTTTATAAACAGCTTTTTGGGCTGAATGTACTTTTTGTCTCCGCTTATAAGGAAAACGCCGTAGCTCCATATAACAAGGTTGAACATTATAATGTACGCCGAGCCGTAGAGCGTGCCGTCCGCGCCTAAAATCACCTGCTGGAGCGGGAGAGACATAAAACCGCAGTTGGCGAATATTGTCCCGAAGCGAAGTACACGCTCCCTCGCCTTATCCTTTGAATGGAGAATAATGCGGCTTAAGCCTATCATCAGCACCTGAACCGAAAGGGTGATGACGAAAGCAAAGGCAAGCGATTTCATAATATCGTGGCTGTATTCGCGGATAAGCGATTTAATTATAACGCAAGGGGTGACAATGATAAGGGCGATGTCGGTACAGCAACGCGCGCCCTCGGCGGTCATTATCTTGGTTTTCGCCGCGATAAAGCCCACCGCTATCATTATCATCAAAATAGTAACCTGAGAAAAAACCGTTGCAAGCATTATTTTACACTTTCCGCAAAGCGTTTAAATGCGGCAATGCCCTCGGGGGTGCGCTTGTATACGCCCGCGTGCTCCAAAACCTTTGCAAAAACAAGACCTATCTCGTCCTTAATAATTTTATCGATATTGTTTTCGTTTATATCGGAGTATTTTGCCTTAATTTCCTTAGTCCATTCGGCGTGCTTTGAAAGGGTCTCGTCGGCGGAAATATCCCTGTCTTCGAGTATCGCCGTTTGAAGTAGGGCAATCTCGTTTTTAAGGCGGGAGGGCAGAACCGCAAGTCCCATAACCTCTATAAGTCCGATATTTTCCTTCTTAATATGGTGAAGCTCCGAATGGGGGTGGTATACGCCCAGCGGATGCTCGGGAGTGGTTATATTGTTGCGCAGAACCAAATCAAGCTCATACTTTTCGCCGTTTTTGCGGGCAATCGGGGTGATAGTATTGTGCGGCTCGCCGTCGGTTTCGGCAAAGATAAAGGCGGCTTCATCTGTATAACCGCGCCACGCGGCGAGGATTTTATCGGCAAGCTCAATAAGCCTGTCAGGGTCGGTTGAGGAAAGACGTATAACCGACATAGGCCACTTCAAAATGCCCGCGTTAACATCGTCAAAGCCCTCAAAGGTAAGGGGATATTCAACGGGCGCCTTCGCCATTGCAAAGGTGTAGTTACCGCCCTGAAAATGGTCGTGGCTTAAAATAGAACCGCCCACAATCGGCAAATCGGCGTTGGAGCCGACAAAATAATGCGGGAACTGCTTTACAAAGTCGAGAAGCTTTTTAAAGGTGTCGCGGTTTATCGCCATCGGTGTGTGCTTGGAGTTAAACACTATGCAATGCTCGTTGTAGTAAACATAGGGCGAATACTGGAAGCACCAGTCGGTGTCGTTGATTGTGACAGGTATAATGCGGTGATTCTGGCGCGCAGGATAATTAACCCTACCCGCATAGCCCTCGCACTCGCGGCAGAGCATACATTTCGGATACCCCGCCTGCGGGGCGTTTTTTGCGGCGGCGATAGCCTTGGGGTCCTTTTCGGGCTTTGAAAGGTTAATGGTAATATCAAGGTCGCCGTATTCGGTGGATGTGACCCATTTAATATCCTTTTCGACGCGGTAACGCCTTATGTAATCGCTGTCACAGCTGAGCTTGTAAAAATAATCGGTCGCCGTCTTGGGAGAGTCCGTGTAAAGCTCGTAGAATTTCTCGGTAACCTCGGAGGGGCGCGGCATCATAGCGCCCATAAGCTTGGCGTCAAATAGGTCGCGGTATACTATGCTGTCCTCAATAATTCCCTTTTGCACCGCAAAATCCAGCAGTTCCTTAAGGGTTTCTTCAAGATTTACGTCGGTAAATGTCTCGTCGCAGTCGAACTCGTCAAGCCCTAAAATTTCGAGAATACGGTTGGTGACGTAAATTCTGTCCCGCTCGGTAAAAAGTTCCTTTTCAAGCCCGTAGCAAACGAGCTTTTTAATGCTTCTGTCAATCATTCTGCACACCGTTCCTTATAAAAAATTATTTGAATGTAATTTCACAGCCGATTGCCTGTTGGCACTCGGTAAGCCCCGCCGCTACAATTTCCTTTGTGCGGGCGTAGGATTTTGCGGCTTTATTAGCCGCAGTCGAGTCAAGGGAGTACTTTGTACCGCCGTCCTCGGGGTTTTCAAGCGGATATATCGTGTAAAGATAGCCGCTTCCTCCCTTATATTTGTTAACCCATGTCGGAATAAGGTCAAGACTGCTTAAGGTTGTGCCGTCGCCGTTCTTTTTAAGGGTGAAGCTGAATAACATTCCGTCCTCTGTGTGACCCGACGGACAGCTGTCCATAATTTCCTGACGCTGATTTGAAACGCAGTTGCCCATTGAATAAAGGCAGACTGTGGTGTTTTCGCCGTCCTCGGAATGTATGAGCTCCAGCGGCTGAATAACGTGCGGATGACTGCCGATTATCATATTTACGCCAAGGTTTGAAAGCTTTTGGGCAACGGTTTTTTGCCAGGTGTCGGGGCTTGTCTTGTACTCGTTGCCCCAGTGCATATAGAAAAGAATGTAATCCGCGCCGCCCGATTTCATTTCGGTCACAATGCTTGCGGCGTTGGAATAGAAATCGTCAATATGGTCATAGGAAAAGCTGTTGATTAGATTGTTTGCTTCTTCGGCAATAATAGCGCCGTTTAAATATTTGCGCCCCGTGGTTTGACCCGAGGTTTCATAGGTGAAGTTGGCTATTCCGATTTTAATTCCGTTTATTTCCTTAATAACGAAAGAAGGGTCTTGCTCGGTTTCTCTTGTGCCCGTAAACTCAATTCCCCTTTGCTTCAGCACCTGCGCGGTGCGCTTAAGTCCGTAAAGTCCAGTGTCATACGCGTGGTTGTTGGAGGTTATAAGTAAATTAAGTCCCGAGCTTTTTATAGCGTCGGCAAGGCTGTCGGGCGTGTTGAAAACGGGGTAGCCGCTGTACTGTCCCGATTCGGTGCCGCCGAAGGTGACCTCAAGGTTTGCGACGGCTAAATCCGCCGCCTTGAAATAGGGCTCGGTTTCCTTGAAAAATGCAGTAAAATCAT
>JBJEOE010000023.1:0-20792 GCA_051880555.1 Acutalibacteraceae bacterium | reverse complement strand
TATCATAGTAAATCTCTCCTTCGGTATCATATAAAACACGATAGACGGCAATGGCCGTGGGGTCTATGTAGCAGTAACCCACAAACTCAAAGCCGCCTATCTGTTCCGCTGCACTGCGGAATGCGCTCATTCCGCAGAACATATCCAATACTCGGCTTGCCATAGCAAATCCGACCGTTTCCTATTTGTTTTCCGTTTCACCTCACATTCCCATGACGGGGCCGTTATCCTCGTCAATTTCATTTTCCTGTTCTTCTGCCAGTTCCTCGGCGGTCAGCTTGCGGAAGGAATCTTCGCCGGGGACGATGCCGAGACTTCTGCCGTTGTCGAAATCACAATGCACTGTGCCGATACGCTCGTCCGAGATGTTTCGCTATTTTGTATATCGACCAGCCGTCTTTTAAACGCACTTCAATTTCGTACCGTTCTTCGTTTAAAAGATGTTGACCTTTTCTGTGTTCTGTGGTATAATTCAGATTGTACATAGTGATGATCCTTCCATGCCTTGGGTAAGGGAAGGTCATCCGTGCATAGCACGGGGGACGGTTCTCTGTGCTATTCCTGTGCTATTTACTATTAATCTGCGCACAAGAGGAGATAATATTATGACGCGTTTTCTTTTTCCCGATTTCAAGAAAAAGGCTTTGACCTTCAGCTATGACGATAACACCGAGCAGGACAGGCGGCTTGCCTGTATTTTTAGATTTCGTCGGCTTCCCGCGACCTTTAATATCAATACGGGGTCATTCGGCGAAAAGCGCTGGATTGAGCATTGCGGATTTTACTGTGAGCACAACCGTATTGAGGAAAAAGAAGTAAAGTCTCTTTATAACGGCTTTGAGGTGGCGTCACATACGGTCGATCATGTGCTTTTGACCGAGGTTGACAAATATACCTTTGACTATCAGGTGACAGCGGACTGCAAAAAAATAGGAAAGCTTTGCGGTATCGACGCTGTGGGGCTTGCCTATCCCTGCGGATGCTATAACGATAAGACCGTCGAGCACTTAAAGAAGTTAGGCGTTCGTTATGCCCGAACTATTGAGGATACCCACAGTTTTGCTTTGCCGGAGGATTTTCTAAAATGGCGCCCGACCTGTCACGACCACGACCCGCGAATTGGTGAGCTTTCCGACTTATTTTTGAACGACAACAGCGACGAACTAAAGCTTTTCTACATTTGGGGTCATGCATTTGAATTTGATAAAAACGATTCCGATCGTTGGGCGGATATGGATAGGCTTTGTAAAAAGCTTTCGGGAAAAGAAGATGTATGGTACGCTACAAACCGCGAAATCTGCGATTACGTTACGGCGGCGAGAAGCGTTAAGGAATTTTCGGGAATTAATAATACCGGCTTTGATTTGTTTATAGAAAAAGACGGCGAAAAAATAATGTGGAAAAATGGAGCACAGGGGATTTAAGGTTAGCACAGGGGGTTAGCACAGAGAACCGTCCCCTGTGCTATTCCCCTGTGCTATTCCCTGTGCTATTCTAGTTCAAATTAAGATTCAGCTGTTTTTAAAGCTATGCTAATCAGGCATATAAATCGTGCAGAAGGAAGATTGATATGACACAAACCGTAATAGAAGATTTAAAATGTGAGTACAGAACAGAGCCTTTGGGTATAGGTACCGCTTCTCCTCGTTTTTCGTGGAAAGCCAAATCTGCAGAAAATAATTATAGGCAAGCAGCGTACAGAATTATTATTGCCGATACTGCGAAAAATATGGACTCAGGCATATATTTTTATGATAGCGGAAAGGTTTTTTCAGAGAAATCATTCGGTGTAAGATGCGAAAATTTACACCTTGAACCTTATCATGACTATATCTGGCGTGTAACCGTACTTAATGAAAGTGAAACAGAGGCAACATCCAAATGTGCACCATTTTCTACCGGTGCTTTTAGTCTAAGCGATTGGAAAGCAAAGTGGGTTACCGCAAGAATCAGAAATTACAGTGATGTCGAAAAAGAAGGCATAAGGGGCGGATATGACCCGCTGGGTACTTTTTCTCCGGTTCATGCAAGAGCGGCTTTTCATACAATGCCTGATAAAAAAATTCTTTCTGCGGTTTTGTATTCTGCTTCCACAACCGGTGCTTTCGGCAATTTAACCTTCAGCGTAAACGATGTGTATATAACCCTTAATGGTCAAAAAATAGGCAAGGATATTGTAACACCCGGTCAAATTTCGGAAAAAAAGAACCGTGCAGTATACAGAGCATATGATGTTGGCAATATGCTAAAGCAGGGAGAAAATGTTTTTGGAGCGGTTTTTCTTTCGTTGGCGTACAGTGCTTTTATTAAAATCGTGTATCAGGGCGGGGAAACGGTTTTTACTGATTTGACTGCTGATTTTAAAATAAACGGCGGCGGACCATATAAGCTGTGGGAGACAGGTGTTGAAGATCAGGGCGGAAAAACAGAAGAGTACAATGCTCTGAAAGAGTATACAGGCTTTGATCTGCCAAACTATGATGTCAGTAATTGGCAGAGTCCTATCTTTACCGATAGTGTGTCTTCTCTTGAAGAACAAACAGTTACTACCGAGGTAATATATGAGCTTAAACCGATAAGTATCACACCAAAAGGTTATCGGCACTATGTTGTCGATTTTGGCGAAAATGTAAACGGGCATATTCGTCTGAATATTAGAAATGCGAAAGTCGGACGCCGCATTTCGGTTCTTTACAGTGAGGCTGTATATGAGAACGGGGAGATTTCTGCCTGTTCTACAACAAACTATCAAAGGGGAGAAAATTCTCCGCAATGCGATTCTTATATACCAAAGGGTTGTCAAACCGAAATTTTTGAACCGCGTTTTGCAAATCACGGCTTCAGATATGTTGATATATACAACTATAACGGTAAAATAGAAAAAGAAGATATAACAGCTTTGGTTGTTCACAGTACTGTGCTTAAAGAAAGTGAGTTTTACTGTTCTGATGAGGATATTAACAAGCTTTACAAAATAAGCAAAAAATCTCAGCAGATGAATTTGGTATCAATTCCCACAGACTGCCCGACAAGGGAAAGACACGGCTGGCTCGGGGATGCGTTTGTTGTATGTGAATCAGAATGTATAAACTTCGATCTCTTGACTTTCTTTGAAAGCTGGTGCAAATCAATTGCAGACGATCAGGAGGAAAGCGGAAATGTTCCTTATATCACTCCGTTCCAAAGCCCTATAATAACAGGTAATGTGGATATTGCATGGAGCTACGCCTGTATTGCGGTTCCGCTGATGGTATATAAGGCTTACGGGGATAAGGATATTTTATTGCAGATGTACCCCGTTATGTCAAAATGGATTGATTTTATTACCACCCTTTGTAATGAAGAAAGGATAGTAACAGGCGGCATTATGTGGAATGACCACACTGCAAGGGACCGTATGGATAAGGATTGGCTTGGTACTATTTACTACTGTGCCTGCTTAAGGGATTTCATAAGTGTTTGTACAGTTCTGGGTAAGAACTGTGAAAAATACGAAAAACTGCTATCCGAAACGCAAAAGGCATTAAACATAAAATATATCAAAGATAATAAATTCAGCAATAACTATCAAAACGATCTGGCTCATATTATATCGCTTGAGTTGACCGATGATTTAAAAGAGAAACAGGCTTTTGAACTGCTGATAGACAGTATAAAGTCTGAGAACTATCATTTCACTTGCGGATGTCTCGGTATTTTTCAGATGATTGCCGCTTTGGAAAGATACGGACGCAACGATATAATTTATAAATTATGCAAGCAGGATGATGAGGGAACTTTTCTAAACTGGATACTTAAATATGATGCGACGACAGCCTTTGAATTTTTGAAGTTTAACGAATGGGGTTCAAGAAATCATCCTTTTCTTATGGGGAGTATAAACCGTTGGTTTTATGAGGGACTTGCAGGAATAAAAAAGATAGAACCGGGTTACAAAGCTTTTGCAATTTCTCCCTATTTCCCACAAGATCCATGGCTAATCAAGGCCAAAATTGATACAAATTACGGTTTAATTTCCTTTATGGCAGAAAAAACCGATAATAAGATATTTTATGAAATAACGGTTCCCTGCGGTACAACAGCTCACCTTTATTTGCAGAACGGAAATACAGTGAAGTTTGGCAGCGGCAGTTATACATATAGCGAATAAAAATTTTAATACAAGGCATTACTGTATTATATGGGGTGGTCAAAATGGAAATAAAATTACTTTTTCCGACTTTAAATCTAAATAATTGATTATATAAAAGCTTTTAAAATGCTTAAAAAGAGCGTTGACGGCAAGATGATTTATAATCCCCACTGATAAAACTGTTTTTGTTTGGATTCCCAAAATCGGAAAAACAGATATTAAGCCGGGTCAAACCGTTCATTTATAACCTTAAGCATTGTTATAAAATATCGATTAGTCGTTTTGCATATGATATTTATACAAATCATAAAAAAATATAAAAAATTTAATTATGCCCTTGAAGATATTCCATTAAAAGAAGAAAACGATTTGGCAAATTGGGATAAACGAAAATTTAATCAAGTGCTTTAATTTTCAAAGTGTGTTACACGAGATACTGTCGATCCCATTGATTATATATAAGTGTTTAAATAACCAAGTCTTACAAAGCATAATAGCAGCAATACTTTCGATGTTTAATATAACACTACAATAATTAGAAGTATATTTCAAATTATTGTTGACAATTATTCAAAACACATTTATAATAATTGTTAGGACGGTGACGATATGGCTTTAACTACAAAAGAAAGTATTTTAAAGGTATTAAATGCATATAACCCTTGGTGGAAAACAGGGGCAACTAATCCAGCACTTACAAAAACTTATAAAAGATTTGCATTTTATGATGCGATGAGTAAATTAGAGAACAAAAGCATTAGAAGAACCGTTGTATTAACCGGCACCAGACGTGTAGGAAAAACAACAATTCAATATCAAATGATTGATGAATTACTTAAAAAGGGTGTTCACCCTAAAAAAATTGTTTTTGTTTCGTTGGATCATCCTATGTTAAAATTAAGTGCATTTGAAGATATACTTGAATGTTATCACGAGAATATTTATCCTGATAATGATGTATATTATTTTTTTGATGAAATACAGTATGCGACAGACTGGGACAAATGGTTAAAAACCATATATGATATGAATCCTGAAACTAATATTGTAGCAACAGGATCGGCAAGCCCTGCATTAATGAAAGGAAGTACGGAAAGCGGCGCAGGGCGTTGGTCAGTTATTAGCGTTCCTACATTATCTTTCTATGAATACTGTGAATTAATCGGTGTAAGAAAACCTGATTTTGATAAAAAATTAAAGATTACGTCATTTTTAAATATGGAACGCAGGGAACAAACAGATGTTATGATGAAGCTATCTGATATTCAAAAGCATTTTAACAGATATCTTCAGGTGGGCGGTTTCCCTGAATTAGCATTATCCGATAATGATGTCATAGCACAGCAAGTGATGCGGGAAGATGTTGTCGACAAGGTATTGAAAAGAGATTTACCTTCATTATACAATATAAGAAACTCCACAGAATTGGAAAGAATTTTTCTATATCTCTGTAATGTATCTTCGGAAATTGTTTCAATTGAAAGCTTATCCAAAGAGCTTAACGGTGTTTCAAGACCCACCGTAGAGAATTATATAAGGTATTTAGAAAGCGCAAATTTAATATATCAAAGCTGGCCGATTGATATGACGGGGAAAAAGGTTCTTAAGGCGAAGCCGAAAATTTATGTCGCAGATGCCGCAATAAGGAACGCCGTATTGATGGATGACGATATGTTGACAAATCCTACGGAAATGGGGAAAATCGTAGAAACTGCCGTATACAAGCATATTGCTGCATTCTATTATCAAAAATCCACATCTGTAGGATACTATCGTGGGGGAAGAAAAGATAAAGAAATAGATATAGTTGTTGAATATCCAAATACCAACAATTTGCTTATTGAAGTTAAATACAGAGATTCTGCACCTATACCGGACGATAGTGCAATATGTGAACTTTGTTCAAAGGCTTCTGCTGCAATAATAGTAACAAAGACATCTGATGATTACGGAATACACAATGCTCCTGACGGATCAAAAATGGTTAGGATTCCCGCATATGCTTTTCTTTATTTGTTAGGACATGCAGAGAAAAACGGGTTTAACGCTATTTATTAAGCAGCAGATGTTTTAAGTGATAGCATCCTAGTGATAGCTATTTGATAGCAAAAGCAGAAATACCTCATAGAATTGAGATAATCTGTACCAAATTAAATCATATCAAGTCAAAATTCCTAAGCAAAATCAGTTAAAGTCTGTTTTGTATTTAGGAGTGGGAATAATTAAATATAACGCCGAAAGCAAGTAATATTAATGGCTTTCGGCGTTTATTTTTAGTATATTGTTTGTCTCAATGCTGATTATAAACACCTATTTTACGGTATTTTCAATAAGAAAAAATAAAAAGATTAAGTAATCAGTAGATTTTTTTGAAAAGATATGATATACTACTTGTAAAATGAGGGAGATTATCATATTGCGCGACATAACAATATAATAACCCCTTATTGCTTAAATACATTTTGATTTAAAGCAGTTAATCTAAGCGTTTGCCGTAAGCGGCGGGGGTGCTAAATGGACGATAATAACGATTTATTCAGCTACGATAATTCGAGCAATTTGGAGGAGGCGGGGGAGACAAGCTTTGACCTGAACAGCTTTTCCTCTCGTCCCGAAAGGACCGAGGATTTAAAAAGCTCGAAAAAAAGAAAAAAAGAAAAGGGTAGGAAAAAGGGCAGTCGAAAGGAACGCGTTTTAAGAGTGATTCTTACCCTGTTTCTTGTCGGGCTTATTACGGTGAGCATAATTGTGTCCGCCTTTTTGCTTTACGCCTTTACTATGGTTGACGGCACTATGGAGGAAAACCTCGATGATTTGAAGCTAAACTTTACAACTACTATTTATTTGGATGACGGAAGCGGCAATTACACCGAGTATCAACGCCTTCACGGTGAATTTAACCGTATCTGGGTGTTTTATGACGCTCAAAAGGCGAAAGAAAAGGCAGAAAGCTATGAGGGAATACCGCAGAATCTTGTAAACGCACTCGTTGCGATTGAGGACAAGCGTTTCTTTGAGCATCAGGGGGTTGACTGGAAGCGTACCTTCAGCGCCTTTGCAAATATGTTTTTGCATTTTTACGATTCAAATCAGGGCGGCTCGACCATTACCCAACAGCTGGTTAAAAATCTGACGGGGGACACTTCTCAAAGACCAAGCCGTAAAATACGCGAAATTATGCGCGCAAGGTATCTTGAAACCCATTATGCAAAGGATACTATAATAGAGTGCTATCTAAACACCATTGCAATGGGCCACGGCACCTACGGAGTTGAGGTTGCGGCAAACTATTATTTCGGTAAGAGCGTTAAGGATTTAACCCTTGCGGAGTGCGCCTGCCTTGCTTCTATCACCAAGAGCCCCAGCAATTACGCGCCCGACGATAATCCCGAAAATAACCTGAAGCGCCGCACTACCGTACTTTACGAGATGTACGACCAGGGGTATATTACAGAGGAAGAGTACGAAGCGGCAAAGGCTGAGGAAATTAATATAATAGCCTCAAAGGAGGAGCTTAACGAAACCGAAATAAACTCCTACTTTGTAGACGCTCTTATTCTTCAGGTGGTAAACGATTTATCCGAAAAATACGGCTATGAGCCCAAGCGCGCGAAAAATATGTTCTACAGCAACGGCTACAAGATTTACGCCACGCTTGATCCCAAGGTTCAGTCGGCTCTTGAGGAGGTATTTTCCGATTCGGCAACCTACGGCATAAAGGGTAAGGACGGAGCGACCCTCCAAGGCTCTATGACGGTAATGGATTACAGCGGTCACGTTAGGGGTCTTGTCGGCGGAATCGGCGAAAAGACGGGCAATCTTGTTCTTAACCGCGCAACCGACGCTAAGCGTCAGCCGGGCTCTACTATGAAGCCTATTGCGGCGTACGCCCCCGCTGTTGAGCAGGATTTGATTCACTATTCAAGCATTGTAAACGATACCAAAACCAACTATAACGGCTGGACGCCTGTTAACTGGTACAAATCCTACTGGGGAAATATTACGGTGCAGTACGCGCTGGAGCGTTCGGTTAATACCATTCCTGTTTACCTTGTAAATAAAATGGGAACCCAGACCTCCTACGATTTCCTTACAAAAACCCTCGGAATCACCACCCTTACGGGCGAGGACGTCAACTTGGCTCCTCTCGGAATGGGAGGTACAAACGGAGGTATAACCACACTTGAATCCGCCGCCGCCTATGCGGTATTCGGAAATTTAGGGCAATATCACGCCCCGACCCTTTACACAAAGGTGACCGACCAGCACGGCGAGACGGTGCTTGAATACAACGGCGCGCCTACTATGGCGATAAGCGAGGATACCGCAACGGTTATGAACCATCTTTTGCAGACGGTTGTTTACGGCGGGAACGGTACGGGTAAAGGCGCCGCGGGGTATATCAAGAATATGAAGATTTACGCCAAGACGGGTACCTCCAATAACTCGAATGACCTGTGGTTTGTCGGCGGCTCGCCCTATTATGTAGGCTCCTGCTGGTGCGGCTACGATCAACAGCAGAATATTTCAAACAGCGCGATCGCACTTAAGATGTGGGGCGCGGTTATGTCTAAAATTCACTCCGACCTTGAAGCCAAGGAATTTGAAAACAGCGCCTACGCTACAGAGCGTTACTACTGCACCTCGACGGGTAATCTCGCCACCTCAGCATGTCCTTCAAAGGCTATAGGCTGGTACAAAAAGAGCAATACGCCGGGCTACTGCACAGAGCACGGCGGCTCCGCGCTCGGAACGGTGGACGAGGTGAAAAAGGAAGAGGAGAAGAAGGCGAACGAGGTCGCGGAATCATCTTCATCTTCATCGTCAGAATCAGAGTCCTCGCAGAGTGAGTAAAATATTTTCCCTTAGAAAACGGACGACCGATGGCTTCCCCTACGGTGCGTCAATAAACAATAAGGGGCTGTAAAAAAACACAGCAACTTCAAAGGCGGATTAATTAAGCAAAAATAAAATAAACAAGCTTGGCAAAAGCACGAAAATAAGGCTTTTGCAGAGCTTGTTTGTTTTTTTAGAGCCCCTCTTTTAATTTGCCTATAATTACTTGTCCTGTCCGTACTTAGCAACGATTTTCTTAATGCGGTCAACGGGGTCTAATAGACTGCTAATAGAATTGTCGTAGTTAAGTGTATCGACAAGAAGCGCGATATATTTTGACATATTTACGCTGCAATACCAGTCGCGGGACAAAAGCTCGGGGGACTGGTAGATAAGGTTGGTGGTGAAAATCTTATCGATTTTGCCCTGCTCGTAGTATTCGTCGAACTTTTCAAGTCCCTCAACAAAGAGACCGAAGGTCGAGAAGATAAATATTCTGCCCGCGCCTTTTTCCTTAAGCTTCGCCGCAATGTCGAGCATCGATTCGCCCGAGGAAATCATATCGTCAACAAGAATCAAATCCTTGCCGGTAATGTCGTTGCCCAAAAACTCGTGAGCTTCAATCGGGTTTCTGCCGTTAACTATTACCGAGTAGTTGCGGCGCTTGTAGAACATACCGAGCTCCAGCCCTAAAACGGAGGAGTAGTAAATGCAGCGTCCCATTCCGCCCTCGTCCGGGGAGACTATCATAGTATGGTCGCGGTCAAGCTTAATATCGGGTACGGTTTTAAGGAGGGCCTTAATCATCTGATATGCCGCCTGAACATTGTCGAAGCCGTCCAGCGGGATAGCGTTGTTTACGCGGGGGTCGTGCGCGTCAAAGGTTATAATGTTCTTAACGCCCATAGCCACAAGCTCCTGAAGCGCCATAGCGCAGTCCATAGACTCGCGGGCGGTTCTTCTGTGCTGTCTGCCCTCATAAAGCATAGGCATAATAACGGTGATTCTTCTCGCCTTGCCGCCTAATGCCGCGATAACGCGCTTTAAGTCCTGAAAATGGTCATCGGGACTCATAGGAACGGTCTGACCGTACATCTTATAGGTTACGCTGTAGTTAAAGCAGTCGCAGATAATGTAAGCGTCAAGACCGCGCGCGGTATGCTTCAATACCGCCTTTGCCTCGCCTGTGCCGAAGCGCGGACAGTTTGCGGGAACCACAAAGGATTCGTCCTCGGGAATGTTACGCCATTGCTTTAGGTAGTAGTCTACCTGAGAAGCGATGTCCTCACAGCCGCGCATACTTATAAGCGCAAGATCGCCGTAGGGTGTGTGCTTAAAATCGATACTTGCCATTGTAAAGCCCTCCGTTGAGTAGTGCAAAATTTCCCTTTTGGGTATCACATATATATAATAACACAAAACATTCGACACAAAAAGACCTTTTTCAAAAAAAATTCAATAATATTTAGCACGTAATCACTTGTAAAATTTATTGCATACATCCAAAATAAATAAAAAGCAAAATAATTTGTTTAATTACATTTTTTATATTGAAGAAATTGTGTTAAAAAAGTATAATAGTAATATGAAAGGTTGTGATTCTATGAAAATAATGTTTTACGGCGCCGCACACGAGGTTACGGGCTCCTGCACACTGCTTGAAGCCTGCGGAAAAACCATAATGATTGACTGCGGAATGGAGCAGGGAAGGGATATTTACGAAAACGCCGAGCTGCCCGTGCTTCCCTCGCAGGTGGATTATCTTTTGCTTACCCACGCGCATATTGACCACTCGGGCAAGATACCCGCTCTTACCTCTGGCGGCTTTACGGGTCATATATATACAACGGCGGCTACCGCCAAGCTTTGCGGTATAATGCTGCTTGATTCGGCGCACATTCAGGAGTTCGAGGCGGGCTGGCGCAACCGCAAGGCGAAGCGTGCGGGAACAGCGCCCTATGTTCCGCTTTACACCGCCGAGGACGCTGCAAAGGCTTTAAAGCAGTTTGTTTCCTGCGATTATGAGACCGAATACAGCCTCTGCGACGGGATAAGCATAAAATTCACCGACGCGGGGCATCTTTTAGGCTCGGCGAGCATAACCGTAACCGTTAACGAGAACGGCAAGACCGAGCGTATAGTTTTTTCGGGAGATTTGGGCAACCTTGAACGCCCGCTTATTAATGACCCCGGTCAACCCGAAAGCGCGGATTATATTGTAATTGAGTCCACCTACGGCAACCGCCTGCACGGCGAGCGACCCGACTATATAGGTCAGCTTACAAAAATTATTCAGGAGACCTTTGACCGCGGCGGAAACGTGGTTATACCCTCCTTTGCCGTGGGCAGAACTCAGGAGCTTTTGTATTTGCTTAGAATAATAAAGGAAAAGGGGCTTATAAAGGGTCACGACCGTTTCCCCGTTTATGTCGACAGTCCGCTGGCGGTTGAGGCGACCGAAATTTACAGCGGCTCTATGCTCGACTACTATGACCCCGAGACAAGACGGCTGCTCGAACAGGGGATAAATCCGATAAAATTCCCTGAGCTTAAGCTCTCGGTTACGAGCGATGATTCGGTTGCTATAAATATTGACAAAACGCCGAAGATTATACTTTCCGCCAGCGGAATGTGCGAGGCGGGACGTATTCGCCACCATTTAAAGCACAATCTGTGGCGCAAGAACAGCACGATTCTGTTCGTCGGCTACCAGGCGGAGGGAACCTTAGGCAGAAGCCTTGTGGACGGAGCGGAGACCGTTCGCCTTTTCGGCGAGAGCATTAAGGTTAACGCCCGTATTGAGAAATTGGAGGGCATAAGCGGTCACGCCGATAAAAAGATTCTGCTTTCGTGGCTTGACGGCTTTAGGGAAAAGCCCAAAATGATTTTCGTGAACCACGGCGAGGACGAAACCTGCGACGAGTTTGCAAGGACAATAACCGAGGTTATGAATATCCCCGCTACAGCGCCCTATAACGCCTCCGTCTACGATTTGATAACGGGAATCTGCACCGAAAAGGGCAACCTTGAAAAAATCAAGGGCAGGACAGAGCCGCAGAGAAGACCCTCTGCAGTTTTTGACCGACTGCTCACCGTCTATAAGCGCTTAGGCTCGGTAATTGAAATATACCGCCACGGCGCAAATAAGGACATTGCCGCCTTTGCCGACCAAATAACCGCGCTTTGCAATAAGTGGGAGAAGTAAATTAATTCGGAATTCGTAATGCGTAATGCGGAATTTTTATGTAAGCTGAAATTATACAGTAAGGCAGGGGCTTGTTCCCGCCGTTTAACACCTAAATAAGGGGTGATTTTTTATGAAAACCTGTCCGAATTGCAAAATGACGGTTAGTGCAGACAGCGAATGTCCGTTTTGTCATACCTCTATTACCTATGAGCCGACAGTTAACAGCGATAAAGAAAAATATGTTTTAAATAAATATCTTGTTTGGCATATAGTAAAGCAATGCGGTTTTTCCTTTATCTGCTTTATTTCTGTTTTAATCAGAATGATATTAAAAAAGCCAATCTTTGATAAATATTCGCTTATTATTATTGCCTGCATTTCGGTTTCGGTAATATTTTCTCTGTTTCAAAGAAAGCTAAGTACTTATTCTCAGTGGAAATATTCCGCGGAATATGCTTTGTTCAGAGTTGTCGGATTAAAGATATTTTTTGGAGCGGCGGCGGTTTTATTTTCGTTTATAATGTGGTGACAAAGCTTGAAACCTATAACTGAACTTGATGTTATTTTGATTTAGGTGTTTCTGATTTCTAATTAAGCGTCTATTATTTTTTGAAAAATGCCGCCGCTATGGCTCCGGGGCCTGCGTGGGTGCCGATTACGCTGCCTATGCTTGTGTAGTGAATTTCGTCGAGTCCGCCATCCCAAAGGCTCTTGCTGTCCTCGATATATTTTAAAAGCAGAGCGTCGGATAAGCCGGAGTAGCCGAGGAGAACCGGCATACCGAAATTAACGCCGCCCGACTTCTCGATTTCCTGCACCAAAAGGTTATTGCCCATTTTTGAGCCGCGCGCCTTACCGAGAATGTTTATCTCACCGTCTTCTACGGCGAGAACCGGCTTAATATTTAAAACGGCTCCCGCAAAGGCTACGGTTTTGGAAATTCTGCCGCCTTTTTTAAGGTATTCAAGGGTGTCCACCAAAGCGATAATAATAATTCTTTCCTTAGCTTCTTCGAGCTTTTCTGCGATTTCCTTGGCTTCAAGCCCCTCGTTTAAAAGTCTGAGGGCATATTCTACTAAAATCCCTCCGCCTATAGTTACGCTCCCGCTGTCAACCAAAAACACGTTTTCGTAGTCCTCGGCGGCTATCTGAGCGCTTTGGTAGGTTCCCGAAAGCTTGGAGGACAGGGTGATAACAACCGCACCTTCACCAGCCGCCTTTGCCTTTTCGAACTCCTTTATGAAGGCGTCGGGGGTCGCCTGACTTGTGGAGGGATGCACGTCGGTCTCAATAAGCTTTTCATAAAACGCTTTATGGTCGATTGTAACCCCGTCAATATATTCCTCGTCCCCGAAATGTACGGTGAGCGGAACTATGCTTACCTTGCTTTTAAGCTCGGGCGATAGGTCCATGGTGGAATCTATAATAATTCTTGTTTTCATAATGATAGGCTCCTTTATTATCTTAAAAATATATGCAGCAGTTTTTCGTAAAGCCTGCTTTTATAGGGCTGATAGCGCATTGGCAATAGGAGCTGTCAATCCGTTATTAAGGATACCCTTGTCGGTCACAATCAGCACCGATTTTATAAAAAACATAACATCACTCCTATTAAATTTTATCTTTTGCTATAGAATCAAGACTGTCGCTTATTACCGTAAGACAGCGGTAAAACTCAAGCCGCTCCTCCTCGGTTAGTTCGCCGCTTATTCGGTCAAGAATTTTATTTATTTTTTCGGCAATCCTTTCTCCTACCTCAACCCCCTTTTCGGTCAAAACAAGGGGGCTTTTATAGCGTTTAGCGCTTTTGGCTTCACAGGTAAGATAACCGTTTGTCTCAAGATAGTCGAGTGCGCGGGAAACGGTGGCTTTGTCCTCCTCACACCTCTCGCAGAGCTCGGTTGCCGTCAAGCCCTCGGATAAATACAGATAATAAAGACAGGAAATATGCGCGCTTCTCAAATTATATTCCGCCATCTCCCGATTTTTCAATTTCCTGATATTTCGGCTTATTCTGTTTAAAAGCACGGTAAAGGTTTCAAATCTCTTTTTCAACCGATTTCCTCCTTGCTTGTTGAGGTTTCAACAAGTATAGCATAAACTTGTTGAAATGTCAACAGGTTTGTGCCTAACGACATATTAAAAAAATAGAAAATTTTTCATTTACCTATTGACAAAGTAGGAAATAGATGCTATAATACCACCAACATATCGGATTGGTAGGTAAATGATATGAAGCTTAAAACAGACATTTTTGAGGCTCTTGTAAGGGCAAATTTCCGTTTCGGGCGAATGTGCCGATGTTGAATTAATATAATATTTAATAGCGAAAGGAAATTTTTAAAATGAGCAATTACAAGTTTGAAACCTTACAGCTGCATGTGGGTCAGGAAAGCCCCGACCCCGCAACCGACGCCCGCGCGGTGCCGATTTACGCGACAACCTCCTATGTATTTAAGGATTCCGCACAGGCGGCGGGTCGCTTCGGTCTTTCGGAGGGCGGCAATATTTACACAAGGCTTATGAACCCAACCTCGGACGTTTTCGAAAAGCGCATTGCCGCTTTAGAGGGTGGGGCGGCGGCTCTTGCTACCGCGTCGGGCTCGGCGGCTATTACCTACGCGGTGCAGAATATTGCCCGCGCGGGGGATCATATTGTCGCGTCCTCTAACCTCTACGGCGGTACATATAATCTTTTTGCCAACACCCTTAAGGAGCAGGGGGTTGACGCCACCTTTGCCGCGCCGAGCGATTTTGAGGCGATTGAGGCGGCTATTAAGCCCAACACAAAGCTTATTTATACGGAAACCCTCGGCAACCCCAATTCCGACATTGCGGATATTGAGGGGCTGTCGGAAATCGCCCACCGTCATGGTATTCCGCTTGTGGTTGACAACACCTTTGCGACACCGTACCTTTTAAGACCTATAGAGCACGGCGCGGACATTGTAGTTCACTCCGCTACAAAGTTTATCGGCGGTCACGGCACGGTAATGGGCGGCGTTGTTGTGGATTCGGGCAAATTCGACTGGGCGGCGAACGATAAGTTCCCCAGCCTGTCTCAGCCTAACCCCTCCTATCACGGTGTAGTATTTACTGAGGCGTGCGGCAATCTCGCCTACATATTAAAGCTTCGCACCACCCTTATGAGGGATCAGGGAGCGACCATCTCGCCCTTTAATTCCTTCCTGTTATTGCAGGGACTTGAAACTCTCTCCCTTAGGGTTGAGCGCCACGTTGAAAACGCTTTAAAGGTTGTGAATTTCCTTAAAAACCACCCGCAGGTAGAGAAGGTTAACCACCCTTCGCTTGCCACAGGCAGACAAAAGGAGCTGTACGACAGCTACTTTAAAAACGGTGCGGGTTCAATCTTCACCTTTGAGATTAAGGGCGGAGCCGAAAAGGCGAGAAAGTTTACAGAGTCCTTGGAGCTTTTCTCCCTGCTCGCAAACGTAGCGGACGTAAAATCCCTTGTTATACACCCCGCCTCCACAACCCATTCGCAGTTAAGCGAGGAGGAGCTGTTAAGCATCGGCATTAAGCCGAATACCGTCCGTCTCTCGGTGGGAACGGAGCATATCGACGATATAATAGCAGACCTTGAACAGGGTTTCACACTTGTTAAATAAAAGGAGTAATCAGAAATGTCAAATATTTACACATCTGCGGATCAGCTTGTAGGAAAAACTCCGCTTTTAGAGCTGGCGCATATTGAGAAAAAGTACGGCCTTAAGGCTAAGGTTTTAGCAAAGCTTGAATATTTTAACCCCGCCGGTTCGGTAAAGGACCGTATCGCAAAGGCGATGATTGACGACGCCGAAAAGAGCGGAAAGCTTAAGGAGGGCTCGGTTATTATCGAGCCGACCTCGGGTAATACGGGAATAGGTCTCGCCGCGGTCGCCGCCGCAAGGGGATATAGAATTATCATTGTTATGCCCGAGACCATGTCGGTTGAGCGCCGTCAGCTGATGAAGGCATACGGTGCGGAGCTGGTGCTTACCGAGGGAGCAAAGGGAATGAAGGGCGCTATTGCCAAGGCGGAGGAATTAAGCAAGGAAATTCCGAACAGCTTTATCCCCGGACAGTTTGTAAACCCCGCAAATCCTAAGGCTCATTTTGAAACCACGGGTCCCGAAATTTTTGAGGATACCGACGGCGAGGTTGATATATTTGTGGCGGGCGTAGGCACAGGCGGCACGGTTACGGGCGTAGGCAAGTACTTAAAGTCCAAAAAGCCGCAGGTTAAGGTTGTCGCGGTTGAGCCCGCCTCCTCCGCGGTGCTTTCGGGTAAGCCGTCGGGCGCGCATAAGATTCAAGGAATCGGCGCGGGCTTTGTTCCCGACGTGCTTGATACAGGCGTTTACGACGAGATTTTACCCGTAGAAAACGAGGATGCGTTCGCTTTCGGTAAGGAAATCGGAAGAAGCGAGGGCGTGCTGGTAGGTATTTCCTCGGGTGCGGCGCTGTACGCGGCGGTCGAGCTTGCAAAGAGGGAAGAAAACGCGGGCAAAACCATTGTGGCTCTGCTCCCCGACACGGGCGACAGATATTTGTCCACTCCGCTGTTCGCCGAGTAAGCTATGACGATATCTACAAGAGGACGTTACGCTCTAAGGGTTATGGTAGATCTTGCCGAACACGGCGGCGAAGGCTTTATCCCCTTAAAGGCTATAACCGAGCGGCAGAATATATCGCAAAAATATCTTGAAGGAATAATGGCAAGCCTCTCTAAGGCGGGGCTTGTCGAGGGTGCGCACGGCAAGGGCGGAGGCTATCGCCTTTGCCGCGAGCCTGATAAGTACAAGGTGAGCGAGATTCTTCGGGTTACTGAAGGTACGCTCGCCCCTGTTTCCTGCCTAAAATCGGGTGCAGAGCCCTGCGAGCTTGCCGACTGTTGCCGCACACTGCCTATGTGGCGGGAGCTTAACCGCGTAATAAATGAGTTTTTTGACTCCTATACTATCGCCGACCTTATGGTAAAGGACGAGGAGTTTAATAACTGGATAATATAATAAAGAGGTTCTATTCTAAATGTTGGGGTTTAAAGGGATTTGCCTTCCCCTTGAGGGGAAGGTGGCGGCGTCAGCCGTCGAATGAGGTGGAAATCCGGAAATAAATACGTAGTTTATTTTATGGTGCTTAACGCGGTCTACACCTCATCAGTCACTTCGTGACAGCTTCCCCTCAAGGGGAAGCCAAGAAACACCCCAACATTCGCAAAAGAACCAATAAAGAAGCTGCTCCGAAATCGGTGCAGCTTCTTTCTAACTATACCGGAATGTCCTACCGGTATTCTTCGGTGCGATAACATACAAACTTTACAGCTTCGCCGCTGATGGCTTGACATTTTAAAAAAGTATGCTATTATCACACTTATAGGACAACAGCATACTTACCTTTTTATCAGCACCGTGCGCTTTTAAGGCGCTGTATCTTACGGCTTTCCGCCTTGTCCGATAGTATTTTGTGCCGAAAACGCGCTTAAATACAATACATATATAGGAAAAGGAGTAAAAATTTTGAATTACGGCGAAACCTTGAATTATATACATTCTCTCGGGAAATTTTCTAAGACGGCAGGGCTTGAGCGAATAACCCTTGTCCTTAAAAAGCTTCACAATCCGCAGGATAATTTTATGTCAATTCATATCGCGGGGACCAACGGCAAAGGCTCTGTTTCGGCAATGCTTGCGAAAATTTTTGAAACGTCGGGCTTTAAAACAGGACTTTTTATTTCTCCCTTTGTTATCGATTTCCGCGAGCGGATTCAGATAAACGGAGAATTTATTTCCGAGGAGGATTTGATAAAATATTCGCAAAAGGTTATCAATGCGGGTGTGGAAATGACCGAGTTTGAGTTTATAACAGCCGTAGCCTTTTCCTATTTCAGCGATAAAAACTGCGATATTGTAATAGCTGAAACGGGTCTCGGCGGCAGACTTGACGCGACCAATACCCTTACAAATGTTGCCGCCGCGGTCATAACCAGGATAGGTCTTGACCATTCGGCAATTTTGGGTGATACCGTGGAAAAAATCGCCGCCGAAAAATGCGGAATAATAAAGGAATGCCCGCTTACCGTAACCTCGGCTAATCAAAGGCAGGAGGCGCTTGCGGTGATAGAACGTTCTTCAAATCGGCTAGTTACACCCGATTTATCCCGTCTTACCGTTCTTAAATGCGACGAAAGCGGGAGCAGTATTATATATAAGAATAAGGAGTACAATATTTCGCTTTGCGGTGAGTACCAGATTGAAAACGCCCTTACCGTTATTGAAACGGTGGAAAATTCGGGATATAATATACCTTATAAAACGGTGAAAAATGCGCTTGCAAATACATTTTTCCCCGCCAGAGCCGAGATAATATGCAAAAGTCCATTGGTTGTGCTTGACGGCGCACACAATCCCGACGGCGCGGTAGAGCTTGCGAAAATTCTTAAAAAACACGCGGGCAGGGTTACCGCCGTAATCGGCGTGATGAAGGATAAGGACTATAAAACCGTGCTTAGAACCACACTTCCGCTTTGTAGGTCGGCGGTTGCGGTGACGGTTGAAAATATGCCGCGAACACTTGACGCCTCAGAGCTTGCCGACGCGGCAGAGGAGTACTGCCCCACGGTAATATCCGAAAATTATGGCGAAGCGATAAAAAAAGCCGCTTCGCTTGCGGGAAACGACCCCGTTTTCGTCTTCGGCTCGCTCTATCTTGCGGGGGGAATAAGGGATAAGCTAATAGATTTTTATAAAAAATTTTTTTCGACTACCTAATATGACAATTTTTTCACGGACAAGCCTTTATTATATATTAGTAAAGGCTTGTTTTTATTTTTTGAGAGGTGAAATTATATGTCAGTTCAAATTAAGACGGTCGGCGATACGGTGACCGCCTATCTTTCGGGCGAGCTCGACCACCACTCTGCTAAGGAAATGCGGGAGGCGGTCGATAACGCGGTGGAGCTTAATATGCCCTCAAAGCTGGTGCTTGATTTTAAAGAGATAAGCTTTATGGACAGCTCGGGTATAGGTCTTGTTATGGGAAGATACAGGACTCTTGCAAAAACAGGGGCGCAGCTCTATATAACGGGCGCGTCCCCACAGATATATAAGGTAATGAAGCTTGCAGGCATTGAACGCCTTGCGAAATTGGAGGAACGGTAAGATGGAAGTAAACAATAAGTTTTCAATGAATATACCCGCAAGGTCTGCGAACGAGGGCTTTGCAAGGGCGTGTATTTCGGCGTTTGCCACACAGCTCGACCCGACCCTCGAAGAGGTGAACGATATTAAAACCGCTGTGTCCGAGGCGGTTACAAACTGCATAGTTCACGCTTATAAGGAGAAAATCGGGAAAATCTACATATCCGCCGAGCTTTGCGACAAAAACATTATTAAAATAAAGATTCGCGACACGGGTTGCGGAATAGAAAACATCGAAAAGGCTATGGAGCCGCTTTACACTACCGTCGGCGGCGAGCGTGCGGGACTGGGCTTTGCGGTAATGCAGAGCTTTATGGATACAGTAAAGGTGCGCTCGTCTGTCGGCAAGGGGACAAGCATAGTTATGACCAAGCGGATAAACCGCCGTATTAACCTTAATGGTTAAAGCAGAAGTTGACCGCGACCGCTTTATCGAGGATAACCTCGGTCTCGTTCACTCCCTTTGCCGCCGCTTTTCGGGGCGCGGAATCGAATACGATGACCTATATCAGGCGGGATGTATCGGGCTCATTAAAGCCACCGACGCCTTTGACGGTGAAAGGGGAGTCTGCTTTTCCACCTACGCCGTGCCCGTTATTATGGGAGAAATACGACGGCTGTTCAGGGACGGCGGCGCGGTCAAGGTTTCAAGAAGTGTAAAGGAGCTCGGAATGAAGATAAACCGCGAAAAACAAACAATGGAACAAGACTTAAGCCGCGAGCCGACAATTTCGGAGCTCGCGGCGGCGCTCTCGGTTAGTTGCGAAGAAATAACCGAGGCAATCTGCGCCGCTCAGCCTACCGTATCGCTTACACGGGACGACGACGGTGAGGTAAGCGAAACGGATTTACCTACTATAAGCGCCGAGGAGGAAATTTCCGACCGACTGCTTATCGATTCGGCGCTTGATAAGCTTGAGGATAACGAAAAACAGCTTGTAATTTACAGGTATTACGAATATTTAACCCAAAGTCAAACTGCTCAAAAACTCTCTATGACTCAGGTTCAGGTATCGCGCGCAGAGAAGAAAATTTTAAAAAAGTTGCGTGAGATATTAAAATAATCGGGCTGAAATGTGGCTTAAAGAAGCTTAAATATACAATATATTGTGCAAAGAAAGGATGTTGAAAAAAAATTAAAAAAAATTAAAAAAAAGAGTTGACAAAGGGGGATGGATGTGGTATTATAATCAGGCGCTCTGAGAGAGAGGGCGGCAAACGAACCTTGAAAATTAAACAACGACGATAATAAGGACCCGACAATTCTTGAGAGAAATCGAGAGAAAAAGGTACTTTAAGTACGAAGGACAAGACAATACGTCAGTATTGCGAATGAGCAGAAAATGCTCTAAGATAGATTTGAGCGCTTAGGCGTTTAGATAGAATATTTTAGAGAGTTTGATCCTGGCTCAGGACGAACGCTGGCGGCGTGCCTAAC
>JBJEOE010000022.1:0-74953 GCA_051880555.1 Acutalibacteraceae bacterium | reverse complement strand
GAAAACAACGCAACAGCGGATACTGTTCCTTTTACCGTTCTTGAGTAAAATTGTAAATAAAAAGCCGTCTTTTCGTAATTATCGCAAAAGACGGCTTTTTTACAGGATTTTTTTATTAAATAAAATTGACAAAAATAGCGGTCTGTGATAAAATATATAAGTAGAAATATAATGAGGTAGTATAGGGTATGGGTCAGGTCTATGCCGTAACGTCCGGCAAGGGCGGCGTTGGTAAGTCTACCGTAGCGGTGGGCTTGGCGTTCGCTTTTACAAAGCTTAATAAGAAAACTCTGCTTGTTGATATGGACGAGGGGCTCAGGTGTCTTGATTTAATGCTCGGTGCCGATAAGTCGGCGGTCTTCGATTTGTCCGATATTCTTTTGGGCAAGGAGATGGGCGACGCTGTCTACGAGGCGGAGCATATAAAGGGGCTTTATCTTGTTCCCGCTCCTGCCGATACGGGAATGATTGACGCCTTTTCATTTACCGCCTTTGCAAAGCGGGCGGCGGAGGAATTTGACGTTGTAATCTTTGATTTCCCTGCGGGAATGGACTTTTCGCTTTATACCTGTCTGCCAAAGGGTACGCTGTTTTTAACGGTCGCCGTTCCCGACCCTGTTTCGGTGCGAGACGCCGCCGCGGTAAGCCGAAAGCTTAACGGAATAAACTGCCCGTCGCGTCTTATTATCAACAATTTTGTTTACAGCCTGATAAAAAGACGGATTTTCCGTAATATCGACGATATTATCGACGGCTCGGGACTACAGTTATTGGGCGTTATTCCGCACAGCGAGGAACTGGCGCTCCTGTCTGTGAATCATCGGGTTAAACCGCGCGGCAAGGCTATGGCGGCGTTTTTAAGAATTGCGCGGCGGCTCTTGAATGAAAATATACTACTTCCGAATCTGAAAAAAATATGAAAGGATTTTTAAAATGACTATTGCTTTAATCGCTCATGACGCAAAAAAAGAACTTATGGTGCAGTTTTGCATAGCATACTGCGGAATTTTAAGCAGGTATAATCTCGTTGCCACGGGCGCCACGGGAAAAACAGTGGCGGAAGCAACGGGTCTTGAAATAATCAGATTTTTAGGCGGCTCTCAGGGCGGCGCACAGCAGATTGCCTCCCGCATAGGCTGTGATGAAATCGATTTACTTCTTCTTTTCCGCGACCCCTTAAATCCCAAACCCAGCGAGCCTGACGAGCGCGCTCTGCTTCGCCTTTGCGATGTTCACAATATCCCTGTTGCGACCAATATTGCGACGGCTGAAATGCTTATCCACGGTCTTGAACGCGGCGATCTTGACTGGCGCGAGATTGTAAAAAATAATAAATAATTTTCTCGGAGTTTTCTTTATGTCTGAAATTAACCGCGCCGTAAAGGGTACAGGCGACGTTTTGCCCGCCGACAGCTGTAAATGGCAGTTTGTCGAGGGAAAAATGCTTGAAACCGCCCGCCTTTTCGGCTTTAATGAAATCCGTATACCCGTATTCGAGCATACGGAGGTATTTTTGCGTAGCGTGGGGGACACAACCGATGTTGTGCAAAAGGAAATGTATACCTTTGACGATAAGGGCGGGCGTTCAATTACGCTTCGCCCTGAGTTTACGGCGGGAGTTATCCGCTGTGCTATTGAAAAGGGACTTGTAAACGGCGCTTTGCCCGTTAAGGCGGCGTATGTCGGCGGCTGTTACCGCTACGAAAAGCCCCAAGCGGGGAGACTGCGCGAGTTCCACCAGTTCGGCGTTGAGTGTATCGGCGCGGCTGAGCCTAACGCCGACGCGGAGGTTATCGCCCTTGCGGGTCAGGTCTTAGAGTCGGTCGGTATTGAAAAAATTTCCCTTGAAATCAATTCTATCGGCTGTCCCGAGTGCCGCAAGGACTATGTCGCGGCGCTTAAGGAATATTTTAAGGCGCATATTGACGAGCTTTGCGACACCTGTAAGGACAGGCTTGATCGCAACCCTATGCGAATACTCGACTGCAAATCTCCCGTTTGCAGTAAAATTGCCGCGGGCGCGCCGGTTGTGACCGATTATCTCTGCGACGACTGCCGCGAGCATTTTAATGAGGTGCAGAAGCATCTTACCGCCGCTGGGATTAAATTCACCGTAAATCCCCATATCGTAAGGGGTCTTGACTATTACACCCGCACGGTTTTCGAGTTTGTTTCGGGGGATATAGGCGCACAGTCCACCGTCTGCGGCGGCGGAAGATATGACGGGCTTATCGCTCAAATGGGCGGGCCGTCGGTTCCGTCCCTCGGCTTTGCAATGGGTATCGAGCGCATTATGCTTCTGCTTGAAGCTCAAGGGACAAGCCTCCCGCAAAATAACGCCTGCGACCTTTATATCGCGGCGATGGGCAAGGAGGCTTCGCTTAAGGCGACCGAGCTTGTGTCTAATCTCCGCAGGGACGGCTTTAAGGTTCAGACCGATATTTGCGGCAGGGGACTAAAGGCGCAAATGAAGTTTGCGGATAAAATCGGCGCGGCGTTTTCTGTGGTTTTGGGCGATAACGAGTTAGAAACCGGCAGAGCGGTGCTTAAAAATATGAAGAACGGTCAGAAAAGCGAAATCGCTTTAGCCGACCTGTCCGACGCGCTTTTTAAGGCGATTAATTCCTCAGCCTTAGAGGAGCTTGCGGATTCTGTATTAAAATAAACTGCAATCGGCGGTCTTGACGGCCGCCTGTTTGAATTTTTTAAGAGGTGTTCTATTTTGAAGCTTGACAGAATGAACGGATTGAAGCGCACCGACTATTGCGGTGAGCTTACTAAGGAGAAAATCGGAGCGGAGGTAGTGGTCGCGGGCTGGGTACAGAGACAGCGCGATTTGGGCGGTCTTATTTTCGTGGATCTGCGCGACCGCACGGGAATAATTCAGCTTGCCTTTGACGATACCACCGACCGTGATATTTTCAACAAGGCGGGTACGCTTCGCAGTGAATTTGTGGTTATGGCAAAGGGCAAGGTGCGTATGCGCTCCTCTCTCAATACCGAAATTCCCACGGGTGAAATTGAAATCGAGGTAACCGAGCTTAAAATTTTAGGCGAGTCGGAAACCCCGCCCTTTGAGATTCTTCCCGATTCGGCGGCTAAGGAGGAATTACGGCTTAAATACCGCTACTTAGACCTTCGCCGTGCTCCGCTTCAGCGCAATATTTTAATGCGCCATAAGATAGCAAAGGTCACCCGAGATTACTTTGACGAGAACGGATTTATCGAGATTGAAACCCCGACCCTTATTAAGTCTACTCCCGAGGGTGCGCGGGACTATCTTGTGCCCTCACGCGTTCATAAGGGCAGCTTTTTCGCCCTGCCGCAGTCACCCCAGCTTTATAAGCAGCTGCTTATGCTGTCGGGCTTTGACCGCTATATGCAGATTGCCCGTTGCTACCGTGACGAGGATTTGCGTGCCGACCGTCAGCCTGAGTTTACACAGATTGACCTTGAGATGTCCTTTGTAGAAAAGGAAGACGTTTTCAAGATTGCCGAGGGGTATATAAAGCGCCTGTTCAAGGAGGTTTTGGACGTGGATATTCCCACCCCGCTTACTCGCCTTACCTACACCGAGGCTATGGAGAATTACGGCTCGGATAAACCGGACACCCGATTTGATATGAAGATAAAGGATTTGTCGGATATTGTCGAAAACTGTGGCTTCGGCGTATTTGCCGACACGGTTAAAAACGGCGGAACGGTAAGGGCAATTACCGCCAAAAATGCCGCGAGCGTTTATACCAGAAAGGAAATTGACAAGCTTACCGATGAGGCAAAGGGCATAGGCGCAAAGGGTCTTGCCTTTATCCGCTGGGTGGACGAGTCTCCGTCCTGCTCCTTTGCAAAGTTTATGACCGAGGACGAATTAAAGGCAATTTATGAGCGCACAGGGGCTGAAAAGGGGGACGTTGTCCTTATTGTAGCCGACCGTAAAAAGACCGTGCTTTCGGTTTTGGGGGCTTTACGCCTTACCGTCGCAAAGCGGCTTGATATTATCCCCGAACAGTTCAACTTCCTTTGGATAACCGAGTTCCCGTTCTTTGAATACAACGAGGAAACGGGCAACTGGGACGCTATGCACCACCCCTTTACAAAGCCGCTTGACGAGTGCATACAGTACCTCGACAACGCGCCCGAAAAGGTCTTTGCCGACGCTTATGACCTTGTGCTTAACGGTATAGAGCTGTCGTCAGGCTCTATCCGTATCACCGACCCCGAGCTTCAAAAGCATATGTTTAAGGCTTTGGGACTTTCGGACGAGGAGGCATATCAGAAGTTCGGCTTCTTGACCGACGCGTTCAGGTTCGGCGCACCGCCCCACGGAGGAATGGGAATAGGTCTTGACCGCCTTACAATGCTTATGTGCGGTTGTGACAATCTGCGCGACGTGGTCGCCTTCCCGAAGGTCTCCAATTCCTCGGAGCTTATGTCGGGCGCACCGTCACAGGTTGACGAAAAACAGCTGTGCGAGCTTTCTATCGCCGTGACGGCAAAAGACGAATAATATTTACGGAGTGATTTATATATGAATAATTGGAACAGGGACACCGTTTGCGTTCAGGGCGGATATACCCCCGGTAACGGTGAGCCGAGACAGATACCGATAATCCAAAGCACCACCTTTAAATACGCCACAAGCGAGGATATGGGCAAGCTTTTTGATTTGGAGGCGAGCGGATATTTTTACTCCCGCCTGCAAAACCCTACTTGTGACACCGTGGCGGCTAAAATCTGCGAGTTAGAGGGCGGCACCGCCGCTATGCTTACTTCTTCAGGTCAGGCGGCATCCTTTTACGCGATATTCAACATTGCCTCCTGCGGCGACCATATAGTTTCTTCTTCCACCATTTACGGCGGTACATACAACCTCTTTGCGGTTACAATGAAGCGAATGGGTATTGATTTTACCTTTGTTTCGCCCGATTGCACAGCCGAGGAGCTTGACGCCGCCTTCAGACCCAACACCAAGGCAGTTTTCGGGGAGACTATTGCCAACCCCGCCCTTACGGTGCTTGATTTTGAAAAGTTTGCTAATGCCGCCCACGCCCACGGCGTTCCGCTTATTGTGGACAATACCTTTGCTACGCCTGTTAACTGCCGCCCCTTTGAGTGGGGAGCGGACATAGTAACCCACTCTACCACCAAGTATATGGACGGTCACGGCGCGGCGGTTGGCGGCTGTATTGTAGATTCGGGCAAATTTGACTGGACAAAGTACCCTGAAAAATACCCCGGGCTCTGCACCCCCGACGACAGCTACCACGGCGTAACCTATACCGAGCGTTTCGGCATAGAGGGCGCTTACATTACCAAAGCCACCGTTCAGCTTATGCGTGATTTCGGCTCGGTTCAGTCGCCGCAGAGCGCCTTTATTCTAAATTTAGGGCTTGAAAGTCTCCACGTAAGAATGGCGAGACACTGCGAAAATGCGTTAGCGGTTGCAAGCGCGCTTAATAATGACGATAGGATTGCTTATGTCGTTTACCCCGGTCTTAAGGGCGATAAATACTACGAAAACGCAAAAAAATATATGCCGAACGGCACTACGGGGGTTGTAAGCTTCGGCTTAAAGGGCGGCAGAAAAGCGGCGGAGACCTTTATGAAAAATCTCAGAATCGCCGCTATCGAAACCCACGTTGCCGACGCGCGCACCTGCTGTCTGCACCCCGCAAGCTCTACCCACCGTCAAATGACCGAGGAGGAGTTAACGGCGGCGGGCGTTCCCTCCGACCTTGTAAGGCTTTCCTGCGGACTTGAAAGCGCCGAGGATTTAATCGCCGATATCAAGCAGGCGCTCGACTGCATTGGTAAATAAGGTAGGTTTTGCTATGCCTATTAGAATACCAAATGATTTACCCGCAGTAAAAACACTTAACGACGAAAATATCTTTGTTATGACCGAAACGCGGGCTATAACTCAGGATATTCGTCCGCTTAAGATACTGCTTTTAAATCTTATGCCCAAAAAAATCGAGACCGAAACCCAGCTGTCACGCTTGCTCGGAAACTCCCCCTTACAGGTGGATTTAGAGCTTATCCACACCAAGAGCCACCGCTCCAAAAACACCTCGGCGGAGCATCTTTTCACCTTTTACAAGACCTTTGAGGACGTTAAAAGCCGCACCTTTGACGGTATGATAATTACAGGTGCGCCTGTTGAGCTGCTGGAATTTGAGGAGGTCGAGTACTGGGAGGAGCTGTGCGAGATAATGGAGTGGAGCAAGACCCATGTTCACAGCACCTTTCACATCTGTTGGGGCGCGCAGGCAGGGCTTTACTACCATTTCGGAATAAAGAAACACACCCTTGATAAAAAGCTGTTCGGGGTTTTCCCGACCACAGCGGATTACAAGCGGTCTATACTGCTTCGCGGCTTTGACGATACCTTTATGGTGCCGCAATCCCGCCACACCACAGTTAAAACCGAGGATATTAAGGCGGTATCTGCCCTTAGGATTTTAGCCTCCTCCGAGGAAACGGGGGTCTACGCCGCAATGACCGAAAAGGGAAGACAGATTTTTATTACAGGTCATTCCGAATACGACGCGGGCACCCTTGCCGCCGAGTATTTCCGCGATAAGAGCGAGGGCAAGCCGATAGAAATTCCGAAAAACTATTTCCCCGACGATAATCCTGAAAACCCGCCGATTGTAACCTGGCGCGCACATGCGAATCTGCTTTATTCAAACTGGCTTAACTACTTTGTATACCAGACCACTCCATATGATATAAACGAAATTAAATAACAAAAACCGTTCTGCTGATTAAAAAGCGGAGCGGTTTTTTGTTTGAAGGCTTAATTGTGTGTTAAGATGTTTAATATATAACGTAGGGAACGGATTTATCCGTTCCGTAATTTAGAAGCCGGATATTAGACAATCGGACGGTCGGGGACGCTAGTCCCTAAGTAGACCATTTGAATTTTGTAGGGGCGACCATTGGTTGTCTCTTTGTCTAACCTCTAATGTCTATCGTCTAACATCTAAAACGGTAGGCGTCCTCGATTGTCGGTTTGTTTGATTTCAGATATATTATATATTAGCATAAAACCCGCCCCGACAGCCTTTACAGCGCGGGGCGGGTTAATGAATAAAGCGTTTATTTTATTTACTTTTTAGCGGAGGAGTATTCGTAATTTTTATTATAATACTTCCTATGATACTTGGTGCGTTTAGCGTCCACATCATTGAGAATAGCACCTAAAATTTTGCAGCCGCTCTTTTCTAATTGCTCCTTTACCTCAGCACATTCACTTACGGTTATCCTGCCCGGAGTAATAACTATTGCGGCGCCGTCACAGGCGGAGGCGATAACCGCCGCATCGATAACGCTTCCGAGCGGGGGAGCGTCGATAATAACATAGTCATAAACGGCTTTTGCATCGAGAAGAAGCTGTTTAAAAAGCTTTGAGCCTAAAAGCTCAACAGGGTTGGGTGGAAAATGACCGCTGAAAATAACGTCAAAATCCGGACTTTGCGTATTGTAAAGGGCTTTGTCAAGATTTGTCTGCCCCGAAAGAAACTCGGAAAGACCACAAAAGTTTTGAGACGCGTTGTTACGTCTCAAAAGAACGGATTTGCGCATATCTGCGTCGATTAAGAGGGTTTTCTTTTCCGTTTCGGCAAGGCTTTTTGCAAGCTCGGCGGAAATCGTGCTTTTACCCTCGTTCTCTCTTGAACTTGTAATGACAATAGTCTTTATATCTGCACCGCAAAATAAAACATTGGTACGCAGTGTTTTAAAGCTTTCGCTGGTTAAATAATCGTTTGATGAAGAGGTGTTAAAATTTACCTTACCCGCACTTTTACCGGCGGAGAATAGATTAGTATTGTTCATCAAGTCAGCGTCAATAAACATATAACTGCCTTTCCGACAATAATGATTGCCTTGAAATATCTTTTTTAAAATTTCTCTGTCATTGAGAGAGAAGAAACTATTTTGCCTTGGATTTACTCTGATTATACGGGATATTTCCGAGAACGCTCATTCCGAGGATTTTTTCAATGTCCTCAGGTTTGTTGATTTTATCGTCCAAGAAGTATAGCGCGCATATCAATGCGGAGTACATAATGACGGCTATAACAATAGAGCCGATAATGTTTTTTGAAACTTTTGGTACCGACGGGGTATTACTTAGGTTACCGCCTCGGATAATTACAACGCGGTCAATGCCAAGCAGTTCGATAAGCTTTTCTTGGGACACCTTGCAAACCGAATCAACGATTTTTTTGGAGTCTTCAGCGCTTGGAGTTCTGGCGATTATTTCAAGAAATCTTGTGTCTTCGGGATTTGATACCCTTATGGCGGACCTCAATTGAGAGTAAGAATACTTATAATCAAGGTCGCGTGAAACCTCGTCCAGCACGGCTCTATCAACGATAAGGTTAACATAATCGTTTGTAAGAAATAAGGAAACCGACAAATCACCCGTATTTATGGTTTGAGAGTTTTTATTTGTAACATAAAGCTTGCCTGTTGAATCGTAAAGCGGGGTTACTATGAGATAGCTGTAAATTATTGAAACGATTACGCAGGCAGCAAGCATAATGCATAATATGTACCATTTTCCGAGAGCAATTAGAGTAAAATCTTTTACGTTTAGTTTATTGATTTTTTTAGCATCATTATTCGACATTTTTTTCTCCGACATACTAAAATAATATTTTTTTTGATATCAATTTATTATAGCATAGCGAATTATATTATTCAAGCAAGTATTTATTGAATTTTCGTTGAATTTTTTGCTAATTATTGTTTTTTGACAGGCGCACGCTGATTTCGCCCGATGAGAGACAGTCCTCACTGCCGTCGGGATATTTTACAATTAAGCGGCAGTTGTCATCTACGCCGAGCGCAAGAGCGGGACGTGAGCCGCTGCCCGACAGCACCGTGATTTGCTTTCCGATAACTATGCACCGCTCGCGGTAGGATTTAAGAAATAAGCGTTCGCCAAGGGAATCGTAGTACTTAAAAAACCGTTCAAGCACCGCGGCGGTAATTTTACTGCGAAGCCCCGTGCCGCGCTCCTTGAATATCGAACCCGCGATATTTGCGATTTCCTGCGGAAAGCCGCCGACAGGCTCGTATACATTAAGCCCAATGCCTAAAATTGCGTAATCAAGCTCTCCGCTTTCAAGGTTTAAGGACGCTTCGGTTAATATGCCGCAGATTTTTCTGCCCTCAATAAGAACATCGTTTACCCATTTTATTCCCGTCTTCCTGCCGCAAAGCTCCTCCGCCGCCTCTGCGACGGCGACCGCCGCGGCGGTTGTTATAAGCGCCGCATTTTCTGCGGAAAGCTTGGGACGAAGCAGAACGCTGAAGTACACGCCGCTATCCGACGGTGAAAAAAATCGCCTTGTAAAGCGGCCTCTGCCTGCGGTTTGCTCGGTTGCGGCTAAAACCGTACCCTCGGGGGCGCCCGAAGCGGCTTTTTCCTTCATTAGAATGTTGGTTGAGGTAACGGTGGATTTGACCTCGATATTAAGTCTTTCGGATAAAGCGCCTAAATGCTTTTCAATTTCGGCGGCGGATAAAACGTCGCCGCTGTCAATTAATTTATAACCGCGGTTTGTGACGGCTTCAATTCGGTAACCGTCTGCCTTAAGCGCGGAGACCGCCTTCCAAACGGCGTTGCGGCTGACCCCTAAAAGCCTTGCCGCCTCCTCGCCCGAAAGATAGTCGCCGTGTTCGCGAAGCAAGGGCAATAAGCGTTCCCTAACGGACAATATTTTTCCTTCTTTCATAGACTGATAATTATTCCTCCGCCGCAGTTTCAAGCGCAAGCCTTATCATATCGGTAAAGGAATTTTGCCGCTCCTCGGCGGTTGTCGCTTCGCCCGTTACAAGCGAGTCGGAAACGGTGCAAATGCAGAGGGCGCGTTTGCCCGCTCTCGCGGCGTTCATATAAAGCGCCGCCGCCTCCATTTCTACCGCAAGCACTCCCATCTTTGACCAAAGGGCTACGGGCTGTTTCCAATCGGGAAGTCCCTCGCCGTCGCCGTAGAAACGGTCGCTTGAAAGAATATTTCCGACATGATAGGTAAGCCCCAGCTTATTAGCCTCCAAGACCGCTTTTGTGAGCAGTCCGAAATCGGCTATGGGGGCAAAGTCCCCGGGCAGACCGAACTGTCTAACAAATGCCGAGTCGGTACACGCCGCCTGTCCCAAAACTATGTCGCGAAGCTTAACGTCCTCTCTGTAGGAGCCTGCGGAGCCGACGCGTATTATTTTTTCCACGCCGAAAAAATTAAAGAGCTCATAAGAATAGATTCCAATGGAGGGCATACCCATTCCGCTTGCCATTACCGAGATTTTTTTACCCTTGTAAAGCCCCGTGTAGCCCTTTACGCCGCGAACGTCGTTTACAAGCCTTGCGTCGCTGAGGAAGTTCTCGGCTATAAGCTGTGAACGGTAGGGGTCGCCCGGCATAAGCACGGTATCGGCAAAGTCGCCCTTATTAGCCGCTATATGCGGTGTTGACATACTGATTCCGCCTTTCCTTTAGCAATTTTACGGTTTGTCTCATATACTGTTACAAAAAGTTAATCGGGAGTGTGGATTATGGAACATAATTTTCCCTGTCCTATAAGGAGCGACAAGGATTTGAATTATTATGAGGATTATTTGAAAAGCTGTGATACCGAACGAACGGAGAAAAGCTGTAAAATGACGGTTGAAAACAGCCCCTCGCGCCAAATAAAGAGCTATACTCGCCTTTCGGAGGAAGCTTTTCTGCCTGCGTATTTAAAGACGATGACGGGAAAGCTTGTAAGGGTTGAATCGCTTATAGGCGGCTGTCTTGAAAGTCGGGTGGGGATACTGCTCGAGGTGGGAGCGGATTATATTGTGCTAAAGCTCTACAGAGGGTGCAGTACAATGATTTGCGACGCCTCTTCAATAAAATACATCACTGTTATTCACGATAACGATATGAATAAAGCGGGGCTGTTTTAAGCCTGTACCGGCGGGGCCGTCACGACCAAGGAGTTACCGGGGGATATTTGGTTTGATGAAGGACGATTGAATCCCTCCACCGCCGTTCGGCGGTCCCCCTCCCTTTAGGCAAGGGAGGCGTTATTACTTTAAGAAGCCGTTTATAATCTGTTCTTCCGCCTGTTTTTCGGTAAGTCCTAAAGTCATAAGCTTGATAAGCTGGTCGCCCGCTATTTTGCCTATTGCCGCCTCGTGAATAAGCGAAGCGTCGATGCTGTTGGCGGTGATTTCGGGGATTGCGCTTACCTTTGCGTTATCCATAATAATCGCGTCGCACTCGGTGTGACCGCTACATACGTTGTTTCCGTTTATCTTTGAGAAAAAGCGCTGGAAGGAATTATCCTTTGCGACCGAGCGCGAAATGACGTTTGCGCCTGAATTTTTACCGTCTAAGTCAACCGTGAAGTCGGTTTCGGCGGTTTGCTTGCCGTGGGTCATAATTCTTTCGCGTATTACAAGGGTGGCATCGTCCGAAAGGCGGGCTTTTGTGACCCGCTTTGTCGAGTCTATACCCTTTATCTGAGAGGTATCCATTTCCATATAACCGCCCTCGGCGATATTGATTACGGTAGTTGGGCTCATATTGTTCTCGCCGTTTCCGTCACCCTCGCCGTAGTGTTTTTCAATATACTTTACCTTAGCGTTTTTGCCCACAAAAAAGGTGTGAATACCGTCGTGGCGGGATTCCTTTTCACCGCAGTTGTGAATACCGCAACCCGCGACTATCGTAACGTCGGCGTTTTCGCCTATAATAAAGTCGTTATAAACAAGGTCGTTTAGTCCCGTTTCGCTTATGATTACGGGAATGTGTACGGTTTCGCCTTTGGTTTCGGGCTTTATTATTATGTCGATTCCCGGTGAGTCGGTTTTGGTTCTTATATCGATATTTTCGGTAACGTGACGGTCGGCAAGCTGACCGTTTGCCCTTATATTGTACGCGCCCTCGGTGGAGGCGTTCATATCTGCAATAATCTGTAAAAGCTCAAGCTCGGTACTGTTCATTATTTTGCCTCCTTTGCGCTGTCGGCAAGGATTTTACAGCCGCTGTCCACCGTGCCTAAAAGCTCGGGCAAAATTTCTTCCTTAGTGCCCGTGGCGCGCAGCTCGCCGCCGCCTAAAACAACAATCCTGTCCGCAATATTAAGAATACGCTCCTGATGCGATATGATAATAATCGTACCGCCCGAGCTTTTGTGCATTTTCTCAAACACCTGAATCAAATTGCCGAAGCTCCAAAGGTCGATACCCGCCTCGGGCTCGTCAAAAATCGAGACCTTGGAGGAGCGGGCTAATACCGTGGCGATTTCGATACGCTTAAGCTCGCCGCCCGAAAGGGAGGAATTGACCTCGCGGTTTATATAATCCCTCGCGCAAAGTCCCACCTGAGAAAGATAGTCGCATGCATCGTTTATTCCGATTTCCTTGCCCGCGGCAAGACCAATAAGGTCATAAACCGTAAGCCCCTTAAAATGTACGGGCTGTTGAAAGGCGAAGCTTATACCCTTTTTAGCTCTCTCTGTTATCGAAAGGTTTGTAATATCCTCACCGTCGAGCAGAATTTGCCCCGAAACAGGTGTGATTATGCCCGCGATAATTTTTGCCAGGGTGGACTTTCCGCCGCCGTTAGGTCCTGTTATGACAACAAAGCTGTCGTCGATTTTTAAATTGATGTTTTTAAGAATTTCCTTTTCGCCCGTCTCGTTTTCGGCGCTGAAGGAAATATTTTTTAATTCTAACATTTTTTCCTCCGAGTATATATTCTCCTTTATATGATACCTTTTTTTGAGAATAAAATCAACAACTTTAAGCCAAAAAACGTAAATTTTATTTTTTTACAGCTCTTTTGCACCCGAAAAGCTTTTATATTCCTCCCTGAAGCTTTTAAAATAGCTTCTCCCCACGTGCAGGCGCTCGCCGTTTCTGAGCAGTACGTTATCGCTGTTGTAGGAGGAAATATATTTAAAATTAACCACATAGGCGCGGTTTATCCTCCCGAAATTCCTTTTGGGCAACGCGCCGTATACCCGCGCCATAGTTTTGTGACAGCGGATTTTTTTATCCCTGAGACTTATAAAGCAGTTTTTATTGTCCGCCTCAAGGTAAAGTATTTCTCCCGTTTTAAGACAAAAGGTGTCGTCGCCGTCCTTGACCCAAAGCGTCCGGTTTTCGGCGTAGGCTTTAAAATAATCGTCGAGGGCGGCAAAGAGGATTTCCCTGTCAAGCGGCTTTAACAAAAAACGGTAGGGAGCCACCTCAAAGGAATCGAGAATAAAGCCCGTGTAGGCGCTTAAAAAAATAATGGCGCAGGCGGGATTCTTTTTACGGAGCTGTCTTGCTGTTTCAAGTCCGTTAACCCCTCGCAGATTGTAATCCAGTATTATAAGCGGGTATTCTGCGGCGTTTTCCAAAAGCTTTGCACCTGTACAGTACTCCTCCGCCAAAAGCTCAATCCCTCTTAGGTTTGCGTATTCATAAATCATTTTTTTGGTATTTTTAATACTTAGCGCGTTGCCGTCGCATAAAGCTATTCTCATTGTATTGCCTCCTCCAGAATGTTTGAGAAAGTAACTTTTCGACTTATTTCGACAATATTATATAATATATGATATTAAATGTCAATATATAACTTTTGTATACCCTAAAAAACAAAATATACGTTTTTCGCTCTCGAAAAACCTCCGTTCGCTCCAGATAATGTAAATTAATAATGCAAATTTAGTAAAATTTTTTCAAAGATAAAAGCGGACGAAAAAGTTTACTAAATGAGGTTTACAAAACCGCCGCTTTTTTCTTTCTTTAATATGAAAGGAAGAATTTAGGATGTGTAACAGGGAGCTTTTGTCTATTGTAAAAGAGGTTAAAAATAATAATATGTCGCGTTTCGAGGAGCTTTTAGGCTCGTTTGAGGGGCTGATAGGCTATTTTGCAGGCAGGCTCGGCTTTGATGATGCGGCGCAGGAGCTGACGGTATTTTTGCTTGAGCTTGTTTGCTCTATTAATACCGACTGCTTTTTATCCGACGAATCTGAGGAGCTTAACAAATACATTGCGGTTTGTATTCGCAACCGCTATATTCTAATTTCTAAAAAGTGCGGTAAAAGTACTTTGGAGGAAAACGAGCTTCGTGAAAACGTCGGCTTTTGCGTGAATTTTGAAAACAGCATTGCCCTTAAGGAGGGTATGAGTCGACTTTCTAAGCGACAGAGAGAGGCGATAATTCTAAGGTACATATACGGCTTTTCGGATTCTCAGATAGCAGAGCGGCTCGGTATTACAAGACAGGCGGTCAACAGGCTTGAAAGAAGGGGACTTAAATCACTGCGGGAGTATTTTATGGGATAAAAAAACGGTCGGGCAAACGCCTGACCGTTTAGGCTATTAGTACAGCTTTACCTCGCTCCAGAGGGTCTCGTAATAGGTGCGTATTTCGCTGTCTATATCGTGATAATACTGTACCTTGGGAAGTGCGCTTTCGTCGGGATAGAGAATCTCGTTCTGATAGTAGCAGTAGTCCTCGTTGTTTATAACTGCGGTGTTGGGGGAGGCATAACCGATATACTCGGCGTTGGCGGTCGAAATATCGGGCTCTAAGAGGAAGTTGATATACATAAGCGCCGCTTCATAGTTTTTAGCGTTTTTCGGTATGCAGACCGAATCAACGAAAATGTTTGTACCCTCCTCGGGGTAGAAAAAGCGCAGATCCTCGTTGGATTCAAGCATTGTAAGGTAATCGCCCGCGTAGTAGGGGGCTACAGAAGCCTCGCCCGTCTCCATTTTAGCGTAAATCTCGTCCATTACATAGGACTGAAGATTTGCCTTGCCCTGCTTTAAAAGGTCGGCGGCGGCGTCCCAATCCGCCTTGTTTAGGGTGTTTAAGTCCTGTCCCAAAATCATCTGGGCGGTCATAAAGGCGTCCCGCGGATTGTTGAAGTTAAGCGCCATATCCTTGTATTTTTCGTCCCACAGCACCTTCCATGAATGTGCAATGTCGCTTCCCGTAAGCTTTTCATTGTAAATAATACCGACCAAGCCGACGTTGTAGGGGACGCTGTACTCGTTATTTTCGTCAAAGAAGAGATTTTTGTACTTGTCCTCAATCAAATCGTAGTTGGAAATCTTAGAGGTGTCGATTTTTTCGAGCATATCCTCGCTCTTAAGGCGTTCTATCATATAATCCGAGGGGATTATTATATCGTAGCTTATGCCGCCGCTCTTGATTTGGGAGTACATAGTCTCGTTGCTTTCAAAGGTGAGGTATTTAACCTTAATTCCCGTAAGCTTTTCAAATTCCTTGTTTACGTCAATGGAATCATCGGCTCCGTCCGAAATATATTCGCCCCAGTTGTAGACCGTAAGGGTTGTACCCTCAAGGCTTTTATCATAGGTTCCGCGCAGGTTCAGCTCCTTGTATTCATAGCCGCAGCCCGTAAGAAGGGCGGAGAGTGTTAATGTTAATGCAAGTATGAGAGCCAGATATTTTTTCATTTATCAAAATCCTTTCTTTTTTATACTCGTACCGTGGTGGTACGCTTTTTATCACTTTTTGTCTGCAATACGTTATAAAGCACCATCAGCACAAAAACCGATATAAATATAAGTGTTGAAAGCGCATATGTGTCGGGTGTGACCGACTTCTTTGTCATATTGTAGATTACTATTGGTAGGGTCTGATAATGACCGCAGGTAAAATAGCTTATAACAAAATCGTCCAGCGATAAGGTAAACGCCATTATAAAGCCCGTGACGATTCCCGTTGAAATCGAGGGAAGTATCACCTTGAAAAAGGCTTTAAGGGGGGTACAGCCGAGGTCGAGAGCCGCCTCAGCTAAATGGGAGTCGGTCTGCCTTAATTTTGGTATTACCGATAAAATCACATAGGGCAGGTTAAAGGTGATATGGGCGATAAGCACGGTAGCAAGCCCCAACGATTCGTTAAGCCCTATAAGCTTGCCGAAAAATATGAAAAGAAGCATTAAGGAAATACCGGTTACAATATCGGCGTTCATCATAGGAATCTGGGTGACCGACATAACGATTTTTTGGGACATTTTTCGGCGAATCGCGGTTATTCCCACAGCGGCGGCAGTGCCTAAAACGGTTGAAATTACCGCCGAGGAAACAGCGATTATAAGGGTGTGTTCAAGGGCGGTGAGCATTGACGTGTCGTTAGCCAGTCCCTCGTACCAGCGGGTAGAAAAGCCGCCCATAACCCAAACGCTCGAGGACGAGTTAAAGGAAAAGACTATCATTACCGCGACGGGCGCGTAAAGGAACAGAATAATGAGCGCGATATAAATTCGGGAGAGTATTTTCACATTAACACACCTCCGTCCTCGCTGTCGGTAAATCTGTTCATTATAAATAGACAGATTAATATCATAACCATAAGCACCAGCGAAATCGCCGACGCGATATTATAATATGAAGGTCCTAAGTTGAAGAAGTATTCGATTGTATCGCCGATAAGCATCGTCTTGTTTCCGCCGAGCTTTTGGGAAATATAAAAGGTGCTGACCGACGGCACGAAAACCATCGTTATCCCCGAAATAACTCCCGGGCGGGAGAGGGGAAATATAACCTTTTTAAACTTTGTTACCGAGTTTGAGCCTAAGTCCTCCGCCGCTTCGAGCAGGGATTTATCAAGCTTTGACATAACCGAGTAAATCGGAAGTATCATATAAGGTATAAAGTCGTAGACCATACCGAGAATTACCGCGCCCGGGGTGTTGATAAGCTTTAGCGGCTTTAACCCTATGTTTGTTAAAAAGGTGTTGATAAGTCCTGTGTTTGCGAGTATCGTTATCCATGAATAGGTGCGGATTAAAAAGTTCATCCACATAGGTATCATTACTATCATAAATAACATTCGCTGTGAGGAAACGTTAAGCTTAGTCATAAAATACGCCATTGGATATGCTAGTATAAGGGTAATAACGGTTGCGGCGGCGGCGTAAATTATAGAGATTGCAAAGGCTTTTTTGTACTGCCCCAGCCCCGACAGATTAGCGAGGGTAAAGGCACCTGAAGAATCTGTAAGGGCAAAGTACACCATTATTATAAGCGGAACCACGATAAATATTGCCGACCAGACAATATAGGGCGAGGCAACCAGCTTATTACCAAAGGTTTTTTTGTTCACGGCTACTCCTCCTCTTCTACGTCGGAGAGGTGGTCGATTTCCTCACTGTAGGAGGAATAGTCGCCGTAAAGTCCCGAATATTCGGACTTCTTCATTATATGAATGGCGTCGGGCTCAATGTAAAGCCCCACGTTGTCACCCGTAAAATGCTCGTCCGTGGTCTGAATCATCCACTTAAAGCCGCCGATGTCAACAATAATCTCATAATGTACGCCCAAAAAGGCTACAGAGGTAACCTGTCCTTTCAGCATACCCTTTTCGGGGGCGACAATGTCCACGTCCTCGGGGCGAACCACAACGTCAACCTGCTCGTTTTCCGCAAAACCCTTGTCAAGGCAGTCAAATTTCTGCCCCGAAAATTCGACATAATAATCGCGGAGCATCTTTCCGTCAACAATATTCGACTCGCCGATAAAGTCGGCAACAAAGGCGTTTCGGGGTTCGTTATATATATCCTGCGGAGTGCCTACCTGCTGGATTTTGCCGCCGTCCATTACCACCACGCGGTCGGACATAGTAAGGGCCTCCTCCTGGTCGTGGGTTACGAATATAAAGGTAATACCCAACTGCTGTTGAATCTTTTTAAGCTCCTTTTGCATATCCTTGCGGAGCTTCAAATCAAGGGCGGCGAGCGGCTCGTCAAGAAGCAGTACCTTTGGGTGATTGGCGATAGCCCTAGCTATTGCTACTCTCTGCTGCTGACCGCCCGAAAGGGTATCGATATGCCGCTTTTCAAGCCCCGTTAAATTAACGAGCTTCAGCATTTCCGCAACCTTTTCCTTTATCTCCTTTTCGGGGCGTTTTTTCACCCGCAGACCGAAGGCGATATTTTCATACACATTAAGGTGCGGAAAGAGCGCATAACGCTGAAAAATGGTGTTCACCTGACGTTTGTAGGCGGGAACACCATTAATTTTTTCGCCCTCAAACAAAACGTCGCCCGAATCAGGCTCCAAAAAGCCCGCTATCAGTCGTAAGGTTGTGGTTTTTCCGCAGCCCGACGGTCCTAACAGGGTGATAAACTCCTTATCCCTTATCGTAAGGTTAAGTCCGTCCAGAACCTGCTCCCCGTCAAAGGCGACCGAAATGTTTTTAAGCTCTACAATATTTTCCTTTTCCATAAAAGCATCCCCCTTTGTTCAACACTAAAATGTCGACACAAGAATAATAATCCGATTTTTACGGCAAAGTGCGTGCCGCAAAATCTACCCTGTGCGATACCCGCAGTTTCTTCGTAATATGCCCTGAACAAAGGGTTTTTCATAGTTTTCTGAGGTTTTTTAAAAGCCCCGAAACTACGGCATAAAATCTGAAACCGCTCTCTACACAGATGCCTTCATTAAACATATTAAGTTTTTATGTTCAACTAAATAATGACTATACAATGAAAACCCTTAAATGTCAAGTAAAATTTGCGTTTTTTCTACAGTTTTCTAATTGTTTTAGGGCTCTATTTTGAAAAACTCTTAAATGCTCGTTTTTTCTCGCTTTTTCTCGCAAATACTCGCTTTTTGCAAAATAATGAAATTTATGCGCCTAAATCAAGAAATTGTTGATGTATTAAATAAGATGTGTTATAATAAAAAAATAAAATGTGATATTATGCTTTGGAGGCAGGGCTTTGAGAATTTTGGGTATAGACCCCGGCTATGCCACGATAGGCTACGGCATTGTGGATTACGATAAAAACCGTTTTAAGACCGTTGGTTTCGGGGCGATAACCACCAAGGCGGGACTGCCCTTTCCGAAAAGACTTCGGGACATATATAACGATATGGCGACCGTTATCGAAAAATATAAGCCTGATGAAATGTCGGTCGAAAAGCTTTATTTCAATACCAACACCACCACCGCGATTGACGTCGCGCAGGCGAGGGGAGTAATAGTCCTTGCCGCGGAAAACAGCGGCGTACCCGTCTTTGAATACACGCCGCTTCAGGTTAAGCAGGCGATAACGGGCTACGGCAGGGCGGAAAAGCGGCAGGTTATGGAAATGGTAAAAAGCTTTTTGAGTTTGGAAAGGGTGCCTAAGCCCGACGATACCGCCGACGCGCTGGCGCTTGCAATTTGCCACGGGCATTATTCGGGTACGGCTTATTCAAGACTTTGGAGTGAAAACAAATGATTGCATCTTTAAGAGGAAGACTTATATATACCGACAATACCTCCGCTGTGGTTGAGTGCGGAGGCGTCGGTCTTCGCTGTACCGTTACCAAAAACACCCTTTATAAGCTCCCGCAAAAGGGCGAAGAGGTTTTTTTGTATACCCATCTCTCTGTGCGAGAAGACGCGCTTGATTTGTACGGCTTTTCGGACGAGGACGAGCTTAATGCCTTTAAGCTCATAACCTCGGTAAACGGCGTGGGGGCGAAAATCGGAATAGCAATGCTTTCGGAGTTTACCGCTTCACAGCTTACGGTCTATATCGCAAGCGGCGACGCTAAGGCGCTTACCGCCGCGGCGGGCGTGGGGATTAAGCTTGCGCAGAGGATTGTGCTTGAGTTAAAGGACAAGGTGGGTTCCCCCCTAACCGATAACGGTATAGATTTAAGGGCGGTCGGCAACGCGACGGTAAACGGAAGTTCCGCAGAGGCGGTGGCGGCGCTTGTCTCCCTCGGCTACTCAAAGTCGGAGGCTTCTTTGGCTGTCGGCAGACTTGACCAGACGCTGTCCGCCGAGGAGCTGATAAAGCAGGCGCTTAAAACCCTTGCAAGGAGGATATAATTCTTGATTGAGCAGGAAATGGATTTTGAAAACCGCATAGTCTCGCCCGAGTATAACTACACCGAGGACGAGGCGGAGCTAAGCCTTAGACCTAAGTCTCTTAACGAGTATATCGGGCAGGACAAGGTTAAGGAAAATTTAAGTATATATATAAAAGCGGCGCTCGGCCGTCACGAATCGTTAGACCACGTTTTACTTTACGGCCCTCCGGGGCTTGGAAAAACCACCCTTTCAGGCATAATAGCAAAGGAAATGGGGGTAAACCTCCGCGTGACCTCGGGTCCCGCTATCGAAAAGCAGGGGGATTTGGTGGCGATACTTACCTCCCTTAACGAGGGGGACGTGCTGTTTATCGACGAGATACACCGCCTTTCCCGCAATGTTGAGGAAATTTTGTACCCCGCTATGGAGGATTTTTCGCTCGATATTATTCTGGGTAAGGGTCCGTCGGCGCGGTCTATAAGGCTTGACGTGCCCCATTTCACCCTTGTGGGGGCTACCACACGTTCGGGTCAGCTTACAGCCCCATTGCGCGACCGCTTCGGCGTGCTTTTGCGGCTGGAGCTTTACTCGCCCGAGGATTTGGCGAAAATAATAACCCGCTCGGCGGGGATTTTGGGAATCGGGATTGAAAGGGACGGCGCATTGGAGATAGCCTCCCGCTCGCGGGGAACGCCGCGAATCGCAAACCGACTTTTAAAGCGGGTGCGGGATATTGCCGAGGTCGAGTATGACGGCGAGATTACAGAAAAGGTAGCCCGCGCCGCTTTGGCAAGGTTTGAAATTGACGAATTGGGGCTTGACGATTTTGACCGCAAAATGCTTACTACCATTATAAACAACTATCAGGGCGGTCCTGTTGGGCTTGATACCCTTGCGGCGGCGGTCGGCGAGGAATCGGTCACAATCGAGGACGTTTACGAGCCGTATTTAATGCAGATAGGCTTTTTAACAAGGACGGCGCGCGGTCGCTGTGTTACTAAACTTGCCTACGATCATTTAGGTATTCCGCTCGGCGGACAAAACTCCGCTCAGCAATCTATATTTTAAAAAATTTTAGGAGAGATAAAAATGGGAAGATTATTCGGAACAGACGGTGCAAGAGGAATCGCAAATAAGGAGCTTACCTGCGAGCTTGCGACAAATATAGGCAGAGCCGCGGCGTATGTGCTTACAGAGAAAACCACCGAAAAACCTAAGGTGCTTATCGGTAAGGACACCCGCGTATCTTCAAATATGCTTGAAATGGCGCTTGCGGCGGGGCTTTGCTCGGTCGGCGCGGACGTTGTGCTTGTAGGCTTTGTGCCGACCCCCGCTATCGCCTTTTTGGTAAAGGACAGGGAGGCAGACGCGGGAATTATGATTTCCGCTTCACACAACCCCTGCGAATATAACGGTATAAAAATATTCGATTCCAACGGCTTTAAGCTGCCCGACGCTTTGGAGGAGAAAATCGAGGCGTTGGTGCTTGACGATATGAGCCCTATCGAGTTCCCTGTGGGCGGCGACGTGGGCAGCGTGTTTATGCGCTATGACTATGTCGATTTGTATATCGACCACCTTGTTGAGTCGGTAAACGCCGACCTTTCGGGGCTTAAATTAGCTATCGACTGCGCGAACGGGTGTGCCTCCTACACCGCCGAAAAGCTCTTTACAAGGCTTGGCGCAAAGGTACATATGATGCACGATAACCCGAACGGCGTAAATATTAACGCCCGCTGCGGCTCTACCCATATGGACGACCTTATTGATTATGTAAACGGTCACGAGGTTGATTTGGGACTGGCGTTCGACGGCGACTCCGACCGCTGTCTTGCTGTTGACGAGAACGGCAAGCTTATAGACGGCGACCGTATGATAGCCGTTTTCGCACTTGATATGAAGAATCGCGGCGTTTTAAAGGACGAAACCGCCGTTGTCACGGTTATGACCAACTTAGGCTTTAAGCATTTTGCCGAGCACAACGGAATTGCCGTGCGCGAAACCAAGGTAGGCGACCGTTACGTCCTTGAGGAAATGGTGAAAAACGATTATCAGATAGGCGGCGAGCAGTCGGGGCATATTATATTTAAGAGCTTTGCAACAACCGGCGACGGTCAGCTTTCGGGCGCGATGCTTGCGGCTATTCTTAAAAGAAACGGAAAGTCCGCTTCTGAAATTGCCTCGGTTATGACCGTTCTGCCCCAGACCCTTGTTAATATCAAGGCTCCCGCCGAGCTTAAGGCTAAGCTTAACACGGACGAGGATATTATAAACGCTATCGAAAAGGTTAAAAACACCCTCGGCAACCGCGGCAGAATTTTGGTAAGGGCTTCGGGAACAGAGCCGCTTATCCGCGTAATGCTTGAGGGAGAAAACATCGCCGAGATTAAACGCCTTGCAAAGGAAGTCGCGGCGGTTATCGAGGGGAAGGCTTAAATGAGAACCGTCACGGGCTTTGACGATTACGAGCTTATAGACGCCGATTCGGGCGAGAGGCTTGAACGCTGGAAAAATATTGTGCTTATCCGCCCCGACCCGCAGATTATCTGGTCGGGGGAGAGAAAGGACAGCCGTTGGAAAACCGCCAACGCGGTCTATCACCGTTCCCAGAGCGGCGGCGGGCATTGGGAGGTATTAAAACCTGTTCCCGACGTCTGGAGCGTTAACTACGAGGGACTTACCTTTAGATTAAAACCAATGGGCTTTAAGCACACGGGGCTTTTCCCCGAACAGGCGGTTAACTGGACCCTTGCAAGACAGCTTATTGAAAAGGAAAACCGTCAGCTTTCCGTACTTAACCTTTTCGCCTACACGGGAGCGGCGACCCTTGCCTGCTTAAAGGCGGGGGCTAAGGTCACCCACGTTGACGCGTCAAAGGGTATGGTGCAGTGGGCAAAGGAAAACGCCGCGGCGAGCGGTCTTGCCGACGCGCCCGTGCGCTGGCTTGTGGACGATTGCCTAAAGTTTGTAAAGCGGGAAATAAGGCGCGGCAATAAGTATGACGCTGTGATAATGGACCCGCCCTCCTACGGCAGAGGACCCGACGGCGAGGTTTGGAAGCTTGAACAGCAGTTGGCGGAGCTGTTAGGTGAGACAGGAAAGCTGCTATCCGATAACGCGGTGTTTTTCTTCCTTAATTCCTATACGGGCGGGCTTTCGCCGACAATACTAAACTATATGGTAAAGCGGTATGTTGTAAAAAACCGCGGGGGAGAGATTTTTACAGATGAAATCGGGCTTCATGTTTCGGATAAGGGCATAAGCCTGCCCGCGGGAAATACTACGGTTTGGACAAGGTAAAATGGACAGCATAATTAGTGTAAAAAATGTAACATATGAATATAAGGACGAGGAAACGACGGTTGCCGCGGTAAAGTCTTTAAGCCTTGAAATCGAGCGGGGCAGCTTTACGGTAATCCTCGGTCATAACGGCTCGGGCAAATCCACCCTTGCAAAGATGTTAAACGGACTTAATAAGCCTACCTCGGGAGATATTTTTGTGGACGGAATAAACACAAAGGACGAGGAGAACGAGATTGAGGTCAAGCGCAAGGTGGGAATGGTTTTCCAAAACCCCGATAATCAGATAATCGCGTCTATCGTTGAGGAGGACGTGGCGTTCGGCCCTGAAAATTTAGGCGTGCCCCCCGAGGAAATTAAGGAGCGTGTTGACGACGCGCTAAGGGCGGTCGATATGCTCGAATTTAAGGAATCGACCCCACACAGGCTTTCGGGCGGGCAGAAGCAGAGAATTGCCATAGCAGGAATTATCGCTATGCAACCCGAATGCTTAGTGCTTGACGAGCCGACGGCTATGTTAGACCCTAAAGGCAGGGCGGAGATAATCGAAACCCTTTTGCGGCTTAACAAGGAAAAGGGCATAACCGTAGTGCTTATCACCCACTATATGGAGGAGGCGCAGAACGCCGACCGAGTGCTTGTGATGAACGACGGGGAGATTATTGCCGACGACAAGCCCAAGGTGATTTTTTCGGACGTGGAAAGGCTTAAAAAGGTAGGTCTTGACGTTCCGCAGACCGCCGAGCTTTTGTATAATTTAAAGAAAAACGGTTTTAACGTGGATACCCACGCGCTTTCTATCAAAGAAGCAGCCGACGAGATAATTAAGGCGCTTCATTTGGAGGGATAGGAATTTGTCAGTATTAGAGGTAAAAAATCTTACCCACACCTACAGCGGAAATACACCGTTTGTCAACGACGCGGTAAGCGGCGTTAGCTTTACCGCCGAAAAGGGCGAAATAATAGGTATTATCGGGCATACGGGTTCGGGTAAGTCAACCCTTGTTCAGCACCTGAACGGGCTTTTAAAGCCTACGGGCGGCGAGGTTTTTATTGACGGCGAAAACATTTGGGACAACCCCAAGGAAATAAGGAAAATCCGCTCTAAGGTGGGGCTTGTTTTCCAGTATCCCGAATATCAGCTTTTTGAGGAAACGGTTTTTGCCGATATAGCCTTCGGTCCTAAAAATATGGGGCTTTCAGGGGAGGAATTAAAGCAAAGGGTGCTTGAAACCTGTAAAATAATAGGGGTTATGGACGAGTATCTGGAAAAATCCCCCTTTGATTTGTCGGGCGGCGAAAAGCGCAGGGTCGCTATCGCGGGGGTTATGGCTATGAGACCTGAGGTTATCGTTTTTGACGAGCCGACGGCGGGTCTTGACCCTAAGGGCAGGGAAAATGTGACCCAAATTATTAACGAATACCGCTTAGCAACCGGAGCCACCGTCATAATAATCTCCCACAGTATGGAGGATATGGCGCTTATCGCGGACAGGCTTATTGTGATGAACAAGGGTAAGCTCGAAATGTTCGACACGACAGAAAACGTCTTTAAAAACGGGGACAGACTAAGGGCAATCGGCCTTAACGTGCCTATAGTGACAAGGGTGTTTTACGAGCTTAAAGCGGCGGGAATACCCGTTCCCGACAACGTGTTTACCGTAAGCCGCGCGGTAGAGGTATTAAAGCGGATAAAGGCAGGTGGCGGCAATGCTTAGAGATATTACCTTCGGTCAGTATTACGAGAGCCACTCCCTTATTCACAAAACCGACCCGCGGGTTAAAATAGTACTGCTTTTTCTGCTGATAGTTTTTATTTTCCTCGCACAAAACGGCTTTGCGTTGGGCTTTGCGGCGGCTTCGGTGCTAATAATAATGCTTATCACCAAAATTCCGTTTAAGCTGTATTTAAAAAATATGAAGGCAATTTTGCCCGTGCTTATTTTTACCGCAGTGTTAAACCTCTTTTACGGCGAGAGCGGTAAGGTGCTTTTATCCTTTTGGAAGCTTCAAATCACCACAGACGGCGTAAGCCGCGCGATATTTATGGCGGTGAGAATAACGCTCCTTATATTTATAAGCTCCGCCCTTACCTACACCACCACCCCCAACGACTTAACCGACGCGATTGAAAGGCTCTTAAGTCCGCTTAAATATGTAGGGCTTAAAAACGCGGTGCATACCCTTGCTATGATGATGACGATAGCCTTAAGGTTTATCCCGACCCTTATTGAGGAGGCGGAAAAGATTATGAACGCCCAAAAGGCGAGGGGCGCCGACCTTGAAAACGGCAAGCTTACCGAGCGGGTAAAGGCGCTTATACCTATATTAATACCTCTGCTTATATCCTCTGTACGGCGGGCGTACGAGCTTGCCGAGGCTATGGAGTGCCGCTGTTATAACGGCGGCGAGGGCAGAACCCGTATGAAGCAGATGCATATGGCGGGGCGCGATTTTGCGGTTTTAGGCGCGGCTGTTGTTATCTGCGGTGGAATTATCGCTTTAAATATACTTCTTTAAAAGACGGGTGCCGCGAATGAAAAGAATTTTACTTACAATTTCATATGACGGCACCGCCTATCACGGCTGGCAGGTACAGCCCAACGGAATAACCGTGCAGGAAACGGTGCAGAACGCGCTTTATAAGCTGTTAGGCGAAAGACCCGCTTTAACGGGGTGCAGTCGCACCGACGCGGGGGTCCACGCAAGGGAATTTTGCTGTCACTTGGACTGTGACGAAAAATTCCCCGAAAGCGCCTTTTTAAGGGGGCTTGACTCTTTATTGCCGGGCGATATTTCGGTAAAGGCGGCAAGAGAGGTCTCGCCCGATTTTCACGCGCGGTATAACGCAAGGGGCAAGACCTACGCCTATTACATTTTAAACAGCTCGGTGCGCGACCCTTTTTTATCGAGATATACTTGGAGAATTGAGAGACAGCTTGATTTAGAGCGGATTAACGCCTTTTGTAAGGAAATTATCGGCAGACACGATTTTTACGCCTTTTCCTCATCGGGCAGAACGGTGGAGGATACCGTAAGAACCGTGAGCGAATTTAACGCCGTGCGGGAGGGCGACCGAGTGATTTTAAAAATCACCGCCGACGGCTTCCTATATAATATGGTGCGTATTATAGTAGGTACGGCGGTTGCCGTATCCGACGGGAAAATCGAGCCGTCGTTTACTAAAGAAATTATATCTTCAAAAAAACGCGCTCTTGCGGGGCAGACCGCTCCGCCCCAGGGGCTGTTTTTGGAAAAAGTATTGTATTAGGATGGTGAAAATGCCTGAATATAAAAAGAAACGGGTGAATCGCTTTAAAGCCGCGCCAAAGCCAAAAAAGGCGGCGCGGGTACAAAAGGAAGAGTCCGATGATATTATAATGTCGCCCTCGGGCGGAAAACGGGCGAAAAAGCCGGAAAAGCCCCCAAAGCCCCCAAAAACCGTCCCCGATATGCGGGTGGTTAAGGGTAAAAAGCTTGAAAGGCAGAGGAAAACCAAGGCTTTGCTTTCCATTGCCGCGGCAGTCACCGTAATTTGCCTTATACTTCACTTGATTCTGCCTGTCGGGATACTTGAAAACATACAAAATCTTACCGCGCTTGTGGGCTCGGGCGGCTATCCTGTAGAGCTTAACAGCACCGAGACCTTAAATTCCGCTTCGCGGGGTATGTATTACTATTTACTTACCGATACGAGAATAAGCGCCTACTCAAACTCGGGCAGGGAGGTTTTTTCATATTCACACGGCTTTGAAAGTCCTATTATGAAGACCTCGAAAACCCGCGCTCTGGTCTTTTCACAGGGGCAAAATCAGGCTTTTATATACAATCTTACTTCGCTTAAAAGTACGGTTAACACCAAAAACCCGATGATCACGGCGAATATTTCCGATTCGGGAACCTATGCCCTTGTCACCCAGTCGGATTCCTACGCCTCGGTGGTAAGCGTTTACGATAAATATGATAAGCCGGTTTACGAGTGGTACTCCGCGGAGGATGTGGTCAATAACGTGGCGATTTCGCCCAACGGTAAAAAAATAGCGGTTTCCCTCTTTAACGCTTCGTCAGGGGTTTACACATCAAAGGTATGCGTTTTCGGCTTTGATTCGGCAAGTCCCGAATATACCGAGATCTGCGGCGACGCGACCGTATATAATCTGGATACTACTCACAGCGCGGGCTTTTCGGTTGTATTGAAAAACGGCGTGCGGTTTATTGGATGGTCGGATTACAAAAAAAACGATTATGAAAACGCCTATACCGCGGCTATGTTCAGGGCGGGCTCGAGCGGCAGCGTTGCGGTCTTTAACCGAGCAAGCGACAGGACGGATAACCGCGTGGTAATCTTTAATTCAAAGGGAAAGCTTAAAAGCGAATTTGAATTTAAGGGCATTATAGGTGATATTGAAATTTCGGGCGGGCATATCTATTGTATTAGCGATACCGAGGTTTTGCTTCTCTCGGAGGACGGCGCGGTTTTAAGAAAAGCCGAATGCGGCTTCGGCGCTAAAAGACTTTCGGTTATTGGCTCTAATTCGGTTGCGGTTATAACCGACAATCAAATTTATCAAATTAAGCTTGAACAGGAATAGGAGAAGCATTATGGGATTAATTCTTGACTTAATAGTATTGGCAATTATCGTTTTAACGGTTATCCTTTCGGCAAGGCGCGGCTTTGTAAGAACGGTTATTGAATTGGTGGGCTTTATCGCCGCTGTTATTATATCGTTTACAATAAGTACACCACTTGGTAACACTACATATGATAAAATAATTGAGCCGCCGATTGTATCGTCGGTCACCTCCTCGGTGGATTCTATTACGGCGGATACCGCTTCAAAAGCCTCCGACGAAATGTGGAACAAGATTCCCGGTTGGATGCAGAACAGCGCCGAAAAGCTGGGAATTTCAAAGGAAAGCATTGATAAAAGCATAACTGAGAATGTAGGAAACGGTCTTGAAGGTACGGTTACCAAGGTTTCTCAGGACGTAATTAAGCCGGTCGTTGCGCGCTCGCTTGCTCTTGTTTATATGGTTATTTCACTTATTATACTGCTTTTGCTTGTAAAGCCGATTGCGAAATTCGTGAACAAGCTTTTCTCTTTCAGTATAATAGGAACGGCAAACCGTGTTTTGGGCGGCATTGTCGGTATTCCCAAGGGAATAATAATTGCTCTGGCGTTCTGCCTTGTGATTATTCTTATAACCTCCTTCACCTCAAACGGATTCTTAATCTTCACCGATGAGGCTATGGAAAAATCTTTAATTTTCTCATATGTTTCGGAGTTCAAATTCCTTTAATCGAACTTCTTAATATAAAATAACGCCGTGCCGCCGCCGCTCGGCGTTTACTGCCCACAGGCTTTAAGGCGGCGGAATGGAGACAGCTATGAAACTTTGCTCAAAATGTAAAAAACGTCCCGCGGTGGTTTTCCTCTCGGACGCTATGAACCCTAATGCCGAGCCTAACGGGCTTTGCCTTGTATGCGCTAAGGAATTAGGCATCAAGCCTATCGACGATATGCTTAAGAAAATGAATATTTCGGACGAGGATATCGAGCAGATGAGCGACCAATTTATGGATTTGATGTCGCTTGACGGAGAGCCCGACGACGCGGAGCTTAACGACGAGACCTTTGACTTAGGAACCGCCCCCGCGATACCTATGTTTAATAAGCTTTTCGGCAGTCTTACGGGTACAGGCAATTCCGAAAAGGAAAAAGAAAATAAATCCGACGTTAAGGACGGCGGGGATAAAAAGCAGAAGAAAAAACGCCGCCGTTTTATGGAGCAGTATTGCACCAACCTCACCGAAAAGGCGAGAACCGGACAGATTGACGTTATAATCGGTAGGGAAAAGGAGCTTTACAGGACTATCCAGATTCTCTCCCGCCGCACTAAAAATAACCCATGCCTTATCGGCGAGCCGGGTGTAGGCAAAACCGCCATAGCCGAGGGCTTGGCGCTTAAAATAGCGAGCGGCGACGCGCCCGCCAGACTGCTTGATAAGGAAATTCACCTCCTTGACCTTACAGGGCTTGTTGCGGGAACCCAGTTCCGCGGTCAGTTTGAAAGCCGAGTTAAGGGTCTGGTTGAGGAGGTCAAGAGCGCGGGGAATATTATCCTCTTTATCGACGAGATTCACAATCTTGTCGGCGCTGGCGATTCCGCGGAGGGGTCTATGAATGCGGCTAATATTCTAAAGCCCGCCCTTTCCCGCGGTGAAATTCAGGTTATCGGCGCTACCACCTTTAAGGAGTACCGCAAGTATATCGAGAAGGACGCGGCGCTTGAACGCCGCTTCCAGCCTGTTACCGTCGAGGAGCCGTCCCTTGCCGAGGCAGAAGAGGTGCTTATGGGCGTTAAGGGCTATTATGAGGGCTTCCACGGTGTTACGGTGCCCGACAGTATCGTTAAAAAGGCGGTTCTGCTTTCGGAACGCTATGTTACCGATCGCTATCTGCCCGATAAGGCTATTGACCTTTTGGACGAGGCGTGCGCCTGTGCAAGCCTTGCTAACAAGGCGGTTGACGAGCTTTATCTCGCCAATAAAAAAATAGCCGAGTACTCTGTAGAGCTTGAAAATCTTGAAAGCGAGGTTGAAAACCCTGACTACGAAAAGCAGGCTATGGTTAAGGCGGAGCTTGAAAAGTATAAGAATATCGCCGAGGGGCTGTATGAACCCGCCTCCCACAATACCGTGACCGACGCGGATATTGCAAAGGTAATAGAGCTTTGGACGGGTATTCCCGCCTCAAAGGTGCAGGAAAGCGACCTTAAAAAGCTTGCGGGGCTTGAAGAAGCGCTTAATAAGCGTATAATCGGTCAGGAGGAGGCGACACGGCTTGTCGCCGCGGCGGTAAAGCGCTCAAGGGTGCATACAAGCAATCTCCGCCGTCCCGCCTCCTTTATATTCGTCGGCCCTACGGGCGTCGGCAAAACCGCCCTTGTAAAGGTGCTTTCGGAACAGCTTTTCGACACTCCCGAGACCCTAATACGACTTGATATGTCGGAGTTTATGGAGAAGCACTCGGTCTCCCGCATTATCGGCGCGCCTCCCGGATATGTCGGCTATGACGAGGCGGGTCAGCTTACCGAAAAGGTGCGCAGAAAGCCCTATTCGGTAGTGCTTTTTGACGAGATTGAAAAGGCGCACCCCGACGTTTTAAACCTGCTTTTGCAGATTTTAGACGAGGGCAGAATTACCGACGCCCAAGGGAGAACCGTTAACTTTGAAAACACCGTAATCGTTATGACCTCAAACGCGGGCAGTGATAAAACCGAAAACCTTTTGGGCTTCGGCAGAACCCAAGCGGACGCGTCAAAGGAAAAGGCGCTTAAAGCGCTTGAGGGCTTCTTACGTCCTGAGTTTATCGCCCGAGTTGATGAAATAGTGGTATTCAGTCCGCTTGATGAGGAGTCGCTCTCAAAAATCGCGGCTATAATGCTTGACGAGCTAAAGGAGTCCCTTGCAGAAAGGCTTATCAAATTTTCCTACGACCAAAGCGTTTGCAAATATCTCGCCTTCAAATGCGGCGGCGGCAAGCGCGGAGCGCGGGAGCTTCGCAACCTTATCCGCCGTGAAATTGAAAATAAGGCGGTCGATATAATAGTCGAAAGCGGCGAGGGAAATTTAAAGGGGCTTTCGGTCACCGCCGACCCCGAAATCAAAATCACTCCCGAGTTCGCCTAAAAACTGTTATTCTATATAAATATTCGGCTTCAAAACTGTTTAATTTAATGCTGAATATTAGAATTAAAAAAAATAATGCTTTTTTTGAAAAAAAACCTTTATTTTTCTATTAAAAATTGTTATAATGAATTGGATAGTTACGCAATGTAATGTCTTAAAAAGTTAAAATTGGATAATATCCATAAAAAAATTAGGAGGTTGATTCTCAATGAGTCACAAGTACGTCTACCTTTTCAGCGAAGGCAACGCAAACATGCGCGAGCTTTTAGGCGGTAAGGGTGCTAACCTCGCGGAAATGACCAATATCGGTCTTCCCGTTCCGCAGGGCTTCACCGTAACCACCGAGGCCTGCACACAGTATTACGAGGACGGCAGAAAAATTAACGATGAAATCCAGGCACAGATTATGGAGTACATCGACAAAATGGAAGGCATCACCGGTATGAAGTTCGGTGATAAGGAAAATCCCCTTCTCGTTTCGGTTCGTTCGGGTGCCCGCGCTTCAATGCCCGGTATGATGGACACCATTCTTAACCTCGGTCTTAACGAAGAGGTTGTTGAGGTTATGTCCGCTAAATCAGGCAACCCCCGCTGGGCTTGGGACTGCTACAGAAGATTTATTCAGATGTATTCCGACGTTGTTATGGAGGTCGGCAAGAAGTATTTTGAGCAGCTCATCGACGAGATGAAGGCCGAGAAGGGCGTTACTCAGGATATCGAGCTCACCGCTGAGGACCTTAAGGTGCTTGCAGGTCAGTTTAAGGCTGAATACAAGAACAAAATCGGCAAGGACTTCCCCTCCGATCCTAAGGAGCAGTTAATGGGCGCTGTTGAAGCCGTTTTCCGTTCTTGGGACAACCCCCGTGCTAACGTTTACCGCCGCGACAACGATATTCCTTATTCTTGGGGTACCGCTGTTAACGTACAGATGATGGCGTTCGGTAATATGGGCGACGATTGCGGTACAGGCGTTGCCTTCACCCGCGACCCCGCTACAGGTGAGCGCGGTCTTATGGGCGAGTTCCTCACCAATGCACAGGGCGAGGACGTTGTTGCAGGTGTTCGTACTCCTATGCCGATTGCCGAAATGGCGGACAAGTTCCCCGAGGCTTTCGCTCAGTTCAAAGAGGTTTGCGCTATCCTTGAGGATCACTACCGTGATATGCAGGATATGGAATTCACCGTTCAGGCGGGCAAGCTTTATATGCTCCAGACCCGTAACGGTAAGCGTACCGCTAAGGCGGCGCTTAAGATTGCATGCGACCTCGTTGATGAAGGTATGATCGATAAGAAGCAGGCCGTTGCTATGATCGATCCCCGTAACCTTGATACACTTCTCCATCCGCAGTTCGACGCTAAGGCTCTTAAGGCGGCTACACCCGCAGGCAAGGGCTTGGGCGCTTCTCCCGGAGCCGCTTGCGGTAAGGTTGTATTCACCGCTGAAGACGCTGAAACTTGGAACGCTCGCGGCGAAAAGGTAGTTCTCGTTCGTCTTGAGACCTCTCCTGAGGATATTACAGGTATGAAGGCTTCTCAGGGTATACTTACCGTTCGCGGCGGTATGACCTCTCACGCTGCCGTTGTTGCCCGTGGTATGGGTACCTGCTGCGTATCCGGCTGCGGCGACATCATTATGGATGAAGAAAATAAGAAGTTCACCCTTGCAGGCAAGACCTATCATGAGGGCGACTATATCTCTATCGACGGTTCAACAGGTAATATTTATGACGGTATCATCCCGACCGTTGACGCTGAAATCGCAGGCGAGTTCGGCAGAATTATGGCTTGGGCTGACGAGTTCAGAACCCTGAAGGTTCGCACCAATGCCGACACTCCCGCCGACGCTAAGAAGGCTCGCGAGTTAGGTGCTGAGGGTATCGGTCTTTGCCGTACCGAGCATATGTTCTTCGAGGCTGACAGAATCGCCGCTTTCCGCGAGATGATCTGCTCCGATACAGTTGAAGAGAGAGAAGCCGCTCTTGCTAAAATTCTTCCCTATCAGCAGGGCGACTTTGAAAAGCTTTACGAGGCGCTTGAGGGCAACCCGGTTACCATTCGTTTCCTCGATCCTCCGCTTCACGAGTTTGTTCCTACCGAGGAAGCCGATATTGAGGCTCTCGCTAAGGCACAGGGCAAGTCGGTTGAGGCTATCAAGAATATCATTACAGGTCTTCACGAGTTCAACCCGATGATGGGTCACCGCGGCTGCCGTCTTGCGGTTACCTATCCTGAAATCGCTAAGATGCAGACCTCTGCCGTTATCCGTGCGGCTATCAATGTTAAGAAAAATCATCCCGATTGGAATATCGTTCCCGAGATTATGATTCCCTTGACCGGTGAAGTTAAGGAAATGAAGTTCGTTAAGGACATCGTTGTTGCTACCGCTGACGCTGAAATCGCGGCTGCCGGTGTTGAACTTAAGTATGAAGTAGGCACTATGATGGAAATCCCGAGAGCCTGCCTCACCGCTGACGAAATTGCCAAGGAAGCTGAGTTCTTCTGCTTCGGCACCAACGACCTTACCCAGATGACCTTCGGCTTCAGCCGTGACGACGCGGGCAAGTTCCTCGGCGCTTACTACGATAACAAGATTTACGAGAACGATCCGTTTGCTAAGCTCGACCAGAACGGCGTAGGCAAGCTTATGGAGATGGCTGTTTCGCTTGGTAAGAAGGTACGTCCCGAAATGCACTGCGGCATCTGCGGCGAGCACGGCGGCGACCCCGTTTCGGTTGAGTTCTGCCATAAGATCGGTCTTGACTACGTATCCTGCTCACCCTTCCGCGTTCCGATTGCACGCCTTGCCGCTGCACAGGCTGCTATTAAAGAACAGGGAAACAAATAATTGTTTTGTTCTTGTATAACCCTTTTTAATCTCAACCCGCCAAAAAAGGACAAACTTTTTTAGCGTGAGAGAAAAAAGAAAAAACAAGAGAATAATGAGAAAAAAGACCTTGTGTACCTTTTAGGTACGCAGGGTCTTTTTTTATGCACTGACAGGACTCATTGCACTAGCAGCACGTCAAAACACTGACCGACAAAACTGCAGAACTTTTGGGTGCACTGGCAACTCTAAATGCACTGGAAATCCATAAGAAATCCTTTTCTTTCCTTCTTTATCTTCTTTTTCCTGTTGCACGTTAACCTTTGCTAATGCACTGGCAAACCTCAATGAAACCGCATAAAATGGGCATTTTTGCGCTGAGAAAGCTACGCTAACATCAGCGTAATTCCATTTCTTTCTAACTTTATCTTTGTTAACCCTTTCTTTCCTTTTAATTCCCTTTGTCTCGGACGGAGGGTGAAAAAACGGGATAAAAAAGGAGCCTCTTAATTTCCAAATTGCACTCCGCAAGTCTCATGAAAGTTGACCCGCTGATGAGAAAAACGGAGAAAGAGTTGGAGAAAAAGAGGAAGAAAAAGGGCGGGTCAAAATAGGAAAAAATTGGATGGAATGAGGATAAAAAAATTTGTCCCTTTGACGCTAAAAAGGTTTGTCCTGTAACATGTTTTGTTATGGGACAAAGTGTTTTAGCGTGAAAATACTTAAAAAGGACAAAACTTTTTAGCGTGGACACCTAAAATAAAACCACTTTTATTCCCTACAAAAACTAAAATTATCCGCCCGAATTTCTTCGGGTGGATTTTTCTTTGCAAAGTCCTTTTAATTAGACACCAATTGTGTTATTATGTAAAAAACAAATAAATTTATGTGAGGGATTTTCATGGGAAATAATGTAGTTTTAGATATAATAATAGAATTTGTAAAAGCGGTTAAAAGTGCAAAAAAGGAAAAAGAAGTAGTATCTATTATTAATGGAAAAGAATACAAGATAAAAGCGGCAGGATATTTATTAGGACAAATCGTGCGCCAATATAATATACCTGAAGACCATTATTATATTTCAGTTGCCGCCGAAAACAAGTGGAAAGAATTATCAAATGAAAATATTTGGGATTTTGTTTATAGAGATTCGATTACATGTACATCTGAAGTTCCTATATGTGTAGAAAAATATAAAAATAATGAAAAAACAGCAACCAAGGCAGAAATAATAAAAGGACAAAATTTTATTTTTAGAGATATATTTCATGATGAACATATTATTCCAATAAGAATAATAATTGAAAACTTAATAAATTTGGAAGAATTATCTTATCAAAGTGTTGAAAAAGTACTTAGTAATATTTACGTTTGTCGAATTTTAAAATGGGAAGATAGAAAAATTAAGCCAAAATCAAATAGACCTTTTGATTTTGAGTTGGTGAAAAAACAAATTTATGAGTCTGAAGATATTATTTTAAAATGCAGAATAGAAAATTAAAGATTATAGGAGAAAAATATGGAAGTTTTAAATTTTAATTTACCTGACAGTGGGTTGGTTTTTGTTGCGGGACGCCCCGCAATGGGGAAATCAAATGTAGCTATGAATATGGCAAAGGTCTTCCAAGAAAAAAACAAAAAATGTTTACTGCTAATGACTGACGGCAAAAAAGCATATCCGTATGCAAATTATTTAAACGGCAAAACAACTTTTCGCCCTTCTGAATTACAAAAAGCGATAAAAATTTGTCCCAATATTTCTTTTGTTATAGAAGACGTTGCATTGTTATATAATGAGATTGGTTGGGAAGAATTTATTCAAGATATTATAATACACAAAAAGCCAAATGTTATATTTATTAACGCTATATCAGAGCCCATTAAAAAAATCAACACAAAAATCGTAAAAATGCTACAAGAAATTGCAAAGAAAAACCATATATTGATTATCGCAGAAATGTCTGTTAAAAGGTACATAGAACGCAAAAAAGACCCACGCCCCACTATATCATCTCTTATGTGCCATAGAAAAGCACTAAAATATATTGATGATATAATATTTGTTTATAGTGAAACTTATTATGACACTGATATAGATACCACTAATCTTGAATTATCTCAATACACATTATACAATAAAGAAGATTCTAAAAAACGCAGTAATTCATAAATTGCACTCCGCAATTCTCATTAGGCTTGACCCAATGATGAGAAAAACGGAGAGAAAATTGGAGAAAAAGAGAAAGAAAAAGGGCGGGTCAAAACGAGAGAAAAAAGAGAAAAACGAGGATAAAAAAATTTGTCCCTTTGACGCTAAAAAGGTTTGTCCTGTAACAGTTATTGTTCTTGTATAACCCTTTTTAATCTCAACCCGCCAAAAAAGGACAAACTTTTTTAGCGTGAGAGAAAAAAGAAAAAACAAGAGAATAATGAGAAAAAAGACCTTGTGTACCTTTTAGGTACGCAGGGTCTTTTTTTATGCACTGACAGGACTCATTGCACTAGCAGCACGTCAAAACACTGACCTACAAAACTATGGGTGCACTGGCAACTCTAAATGCACTGGGAGTCCATATCTGTCGGCTGAGTATGAAAAGAATGAAGGAGCTTTTCAAGAGTATTACGACGAAGTGGAGATATGCCAAAGTTCCTCGGCGGCGCATTTCAAAGCCGCAATGCAGATTCGCAATCGTGAGATGGTTGACAGAGCCGATTTAGTGTTGTGATATATTGAACGTAAAAGTGGAGGAGCATATCAGACAGTCCTGTACGCAAAAAAACAGAATAAACAGATTATCAACTTAGCAGGTGGGATGACAACATTTTGCGATTGAAGATCACCAATACAAGGGACGGATTGAAATTTGTCGGAAAATATGATATAATACAAAATAGGTTTTTGTATCCGTACGGAATTTGTGCGGAAATGCAGTACATTTTTAAGAAAAAGCGAGGTGAACGCGATGGAAAAAACGAACAAAAAGACGATATTATACACAATTGGTGTCGCTATTTTGCTTGTAATCGCATATTATTCCCGGGCGTTCCATACTGAAGTTGATAACCCTATTCTTAAAATGCTTTTGGTTATGACCCGAAGCGTTATTCAAATTTCCCTTGTCATTGCGTGGTGTTCGTCTTTCAGAACAAGAATTATCAATATACAGGTGCGCCATTATCTCATTGCAGTGGGAATACTGCTGGCATTTTGGCTTATTTTGAGAACCTGCAAATGGGAGTTTATTGCCCAAAACGGAACACATTTAGGGCGTTACCTGTGGTATTCCTATTATATTCCGATGGTGTTTGTCCCTCTTTTGGGTGTGTTCATTATTGACCATATCGGTAAAGCGGAAAACTATAAAACACCAAATAGCTTAAAATATATGTACATACCTGCGACATTTCTTGTAACAGCGGTTTTTACAAACGATCTTCATCAGCTTGTTTTTTCATTCCCGAATGGACTTGAAAACTGCGAGTCGGATTGCATATACTATATTCTGTATTATATTACGATGGCGTGGTTTATCCTCTTGGGCATATATTTCGTGGTAATGCTGATTAAAAAGAGCCGTGTACCCGGAAGCAAGAGCTTTCAAAAGCTCCCCGCAGTCATTTTGGTTATTTCCATAATCTTTTGGATTATGTATTGTATGCATATAGTTGGCGGTGATTTGGCGGCGATTGACTGCATAATGATTATTGCCCTTTTGGAAAGCGCAATCCAAAGCGGTCTTATCCCGTCTAATACAAATTATTACGAACTGTTCCGAAATTCAACGGTATCTGCACAGATTGTTGATGTCGATTATCAGCCCTGTATGGTTTCAGGCACATTGGCACCACTGACCGAGGATGTAATGAGAAGTGCCGAAGCCGAACCGGTTGACTTGGGAGATACCATACTGCACAGCAAAGCAATTACCGGCGGTCATGTTCTTTGGCAGGACGATGTAAAACAGATTAACGACCTGATAGAAGAACTCCGTGATACGCAGGAAAGGCTCGGAGAAAGCAACGAATTGCTGAAAGCCGAGCTGGAGCTGAAGGAAAACCGTGCTCGGACGCAGGAAAAGAGCCGTTTGTATGACCGGATTGCCAAGGAAGTCGCCGTTCAGCTTGCAAAAGCAGAGGAACTATTGAAGCTTGCCCAGACCGATCCGGAGCAAACAAAAAGAGCGATTGCAAAGGTATCCGTGATTTGTGCGTATATCAAAAGGCGTGGCAATCTCCTGATGCTGGGAGAGGAAGGCAATATCATACCTGCGATAGAACTTGAATACTGTATCAGAGAGTCCCTTGACAATTTGCGGCTTGGGGATGTTTTCACATCATTTGACAGCAAATGCGACGGTACACTCAAATTGGAACACGCAGTCGTTGCTTTCGATTTTTATGAAAATATCGTCGAAAGACTGCTTGACGATGCCACCGCTATGCTGATACATCTTGACTGCAAAGACGGCTTCATAAAAATGCGGTTGCAGATAGGCTGTAGTCAAGATATTGCCGAGCATACATTGTCAGAGTTGTCTATTCCTTGCGGAACGTTTGAATGGGACATTCAGGATGAGGATGTTACCGTTACTTTGCTTCTTTCAGAGGGAGGCGACGGCAAATGATAGGCTTTTGTGATTTGCATTATGCAGTAAAGTCATTCTTTCTTGTCGTAACCTTTGTTGCGGTTTGTTCGAGCGTCTGCCTTTTGCCTCGTGTTTTCAGCAGGAAAAAGCTGATGCCGAAGTTGCTTGTTCCCCTTTGCTTTTTGCTCAGCGGAGCAATTCTGATTTTGTTTGCAGCTCAGGTAAAATCGGCTCATCCGTCTTGGCATATAACTCCGATTATTGAGAGTGTTACAGCATTGCCGGTAATAATTCCGATTTTACTGCTGCTTGCTATCATTGCTACACTTTTGACGATTGTGATTAAGGAAAGAAATTTTGAAAAGAACGCCATCACTCGCTCGTCGGTAAAGGAAAGTCTTGACTGGCTTAACACAGGTCTTTGCTTTGCTTACAAAAACGGTATGGTAATGCTTATCAATCACCGAATGGACAATTTGAGCCACACAATATTCGGCAGAGATTTACAGAACGCCAATGCGTTTTGGGACAACCTGAATGACGGAGAAATACAGACGGGCGTGGCAAGGATTTTTATGGGTGAAACCCCAACCCTCCGTTTGCCCGATCAGACGGTGTGGACTTTCGCCCGTGAGGTGTTAGGCGGTATTACCCAGCTCACGGCAGCGGAAACAACACGGCTGAACAAGCTGACGGAAAAACTGAAAGAAAAGAATGCAGAGCTTTCTGTTATGAATGAACGTCTGCGTAAGTACGGCGAAAATGTTGATGAGCTGACGCGCGAAAAAGAGCGTCTGGAAACAAAAGCCCGTATTCACAGTGAGCTTGGGCAGGCATTGCTTTTGACACGCCGCTATTTACAGGGTGAGAGTGAAAACACTCAAGAATTGCTTAATGTTTTGAAGCGTAATATAGCGATGCTTCGCTTGGAATCGGAAAGCCCGAAAAATGATGAGCCTTTGGATATGCTTATGAAGGCTGCACACTCTGCCGGAATTGAAGTGCTTATCACCGGACAGATGCCAAAGCAGGAAGATGCGAATCGGCTGTTTTTTGAAGCTGCCACAGAAGCACTCACCAATGCAGTACGGCACGCCGATGCAAAAACGCTGCGTATTGCGTTCTCGGAAGATAACACAGCATATTCCGTTTGCTTTACGAATGACGGCGCCAATCCGCAGAAAAAACCGGTTGAGGGCGGCGGTCTTGGCTCTCTCAGGCTGAAAACAGAACAAATCGGAGGGACTATGGAAGTGGTGTATCAGCCGGAATTTGTTCTCAAGCTAACCGTTCTGAAGAAAAGAGGTGACATCCTGTGATAAATGTTCTGATTGTTGAAGATGATCCTATGGCAAGACAGCTTCTTGAAATATACATAAACGCCAGCGAAAAGTATAACCATATTCAGTCCGTAGAAAGTGCGGTGCTGGCTGAGTTCTGCTGTCGTACCAATAAAGTGGATGTCATTTTGATGGATGTTTGTACGGCCATGAACGCAAGCGGCTTGGACGCCGCCGAAAAAATCAAAAAGAGCTTTCCTGACACAAAGATAATTATTATTACCAGTCAGCCTGAGTGTAGTTTTATCGAAAGGGCGCACGAAGTCGGTGTGGACAGCTTTTGGTACAAGAGCTCCGAAGCAGAGCAAATCCTGTCCGTTTTGGATCGGACAATGGCGGGAGAAACAGTTTTTCCCGAATTCACCCCTTCCCTTAAACTGGGAGACACCTTCAGCGAAAACCTTACAGACCGTGAGCTTGAGGTTCTTCGGGAATTGGTCGCAGGTGAGTCGGACGCCGCCATTGCGGAAAAATTGTTTATGTCTTTGAGGACAGTAAAAAGTCATATTCAGAGTATGAGGGAAAAAACAGGGTTCAGAAACCGCACCGAGCTTGCTGTCCGAGCAAGAGAAAGCGGCTTGGTAATAAACAATAAATAATCAAAAATCACACATTAAGTGTCGTCTAAAGGCGGCACTTTTTTTCTTTTTCTCGAAAAGTTTGCACTAAAGTACGATGTGCGGAGCAATACGAATCTGTATAATGTAGAGTGTATAGGTATTGGAAGGAGATAAACTGAGGTGAAAAATATCGTTGTCTGCATCGGAAACGGTCTGCTATCCGAAGCAATTATTAAAATGCTCAAAAACAGTGGCGAGTTTAAGCCTTTTCGTGTTCTGATTCAGAAAAAGAGCAATATCGCAAATGACTGTGAAGCTCTATCTGCCGACATCCTCTTGTTGGATGTATCTTATGCTTCCGGCACGACTATGGAGACACGATTAAAAGAAGTAAAACAAGTAAGGGAAAAAATTCCGTCCTGTAAACTCGTAATGCTGTGCGATGAAAACTCAGCACCCGACATTGCCCGTGAGGTAGCCAATGCGAAAAAGGACGGGCTGATCGACGCCTTCTTTTATTCATCTGTAACCGAAAAATACTTGACGGCAGCGCTCGCTTCCCTTTAACGAGTAAAACGAACGGCTGTCACAATGGTTTTATTAAGAGGCGGTGGTATATATTGACAAGATATCTCTATTAGACCACTTCTTTGTAAACTTTTCTACCTATTTGCTCTGTGCGGTATCGCCTTATATCTTAGTGAAGGGGAATATTTATGAAAAATAATTTTTACAAAAAGCTTTTAAGCATTATTTTGACGGCAACGCTGATTTTAGCCACAATTCCTTTTAGCTGTATTTCCGTGCTTGCTGAGGGTGCTAAAGTGCCCGTTTTGTATGCGAGTCAAATCTCAAATAACACACACCTTACCCTTAACTCGGATACTGAGCTTATAATGGATAAGGAGCTTTACCTTAAATCCATTACGGGAGAATACAACCTTACAATAACCGGTAGCGAGCCCCTGAATATTACAAACGCTGAGCGAACTATTGAGGTTCATGATTTCATCTGCTATGCTCCGCTAATTGTTACTTCTACATCTGAAAAATATGATGAACCAACAATTGAAGTTTGGAAATTTGCTGTATACTGTTCTGAGCTCGTGATTTACGGTAATTATCCTCTTAGTGCCACTAATATAACTATAAATTCAAAAACCGTTAACATAAGGGCACTTAAAGAATGCGGAATGACTGGTTTTTATGACACTTATATTAACTGTGAAACTTTGGAAATTTATTCCGAAAATACTGCTATACGTTCACGAAATTGTGTAACCGTTATAGTTTCAAAATACTGCATAATTAATTCCAATGTGGACGGTATCGCTACATCAGATTCTCGTCTTACGGATAATCATATCTACCTTGGCGGAAGAATAATCATAAACGCTGAAAGATTTGGTTTAAGTACCCAAAATGGCAGTATTTATTCAAAAGGCTCAGCAAGCGGTGATGCAAGGAAGCTTCCCGCCTTGGAGCAGCTTCATATTACTGCCGATGAACCAATATCAGCCGTAGGTATAATTAATTTACGTTGCGCTGATGCTAAAATTACTGCAACAGGAAAAGATGAGCCTGCTATTAAAGGTAATTCAACCTATCTTGGCGGTGTTTATGATATTAAAACCAACGGCGGTCACGGTGTATTTGGACGACTGGGTGATAGTCACTTTTATAGCGGATATTTTAAAATGTCAGGACCTAAAGGGGACTATTCAGCAGTTAAATGTATAGAACTGATAATTGATGAAGGATTATCGGTTCATACCCCTCAAGGAGCTACTTATGATTCGGAGGGTATATATGACAGTAACGGCAATCCCGCAAAAGAGGTAGAAATTTACGGCATTATGGATTCAATGGAAATTGAAATGCATAAGCCTGTTGCAGGAATGAAGCCCGTCAGTGATATCAGAGTGCTTATTGGTGCTTTTCCCTTGCCGAGTAACTGTAGATTATCAGAAATTAAATGGTACGAAAACGATAACCGTATGACAGAGGGTATGGTTTTCACAGCAGGAAAAGAATACCGTGCCGAGGTTGTAATATACACTACAAATTATTTATGTTTCCCCAGTGGTTATATGGGAAAGGTTAACGGAAAAAAAGTAGGCACAGGTCTTTCCAATCATAATACGACAATCCACCTAAGACCTAACTTTGGTACCTGCCCCAAAGCAGTTGAAGAGGTAGCTTTAAATATCGCCGCCCCTGTTGAAAACAAAAAGCCTTCAACAGCAGTTACTGCTTCAAGCAGTGCATATTATGTACCCACTAACAGTGTTAAATGGGAAGTATTCAGTTCTGACATTCAAACCTATACCCCCATGGTAACCTCTACATTTATAGGCGCAAGGCATTATAAAGTTTCCTTTGATGTTGTTGCTAATAACGGTTACGGTTTCCCTGTTGAATTAGTTAATCCTTATGAATTTGATTCCTGCGTTACTGCTACAGTTAACGGCAAACCTGCTTATGTTTATGGTGTTGAGGAGGCTTCAACCTCTAAAATACGAGTATCTATGCTCTTTGGCGAATGTAATGCAACTATTATTAGGAATATTAGAATTGAGGTAACACCGCCAAAAGCAGGCGAACACCCTGACTATACTGCAAGAGTTCTCGGCACAGGATACAGTATTAATACAAGCAAAAACAGTTATTATTATTCTTATTCGGCAAATCAAAAGTGGTACTATGTTAAAAACGGTGTTTCCTGGTGGGATGTAACCGACGGCGGTTATGAATATGTTTATGACAAAGATGTATTTTTACCCGACCATAAGTATCAGTGTGAGGTTTATGTTAAGACGGATCAAGGGTATGAGTTTTTAATGAATACGAAAACAGATCCTCCAACCGTGCCTTCTGTTATAGTAAACGGAAATCCCGGTGACTATACTACCCTATATGGTTCAGGCCTTAACTTTGAACAAGAGGTTAAATATGTATTCAATTGTTCAGAGCAAACGTTAAGTAAAGTTGGTGTTATAGAGCTTTCTCAACCAATAGCAGGCGGCACACCCGATTATGTTGCCACCACCCTTGCACCTCATCTTTACGAAGTTACTAAAATAACCTGGTATGATGCATTAGGCGAAGAACTACCTGCCAATACAACCTTTATCGCCGGTATGGTTTATAGGGTAGATGTGCAAATTGAAACAAACATTGTTGTGGATAATAACATAGACTATCGGGTTGCTTATTTCGATTGCTTTACAGGTAAAACATCGTTAAACGGCGTAGAGCTTGAAATGATTAACTCGAAGGATGCCAATAAAGAAGATTTAGAAGAATATTTTAACCATGCATATTATACTGGTGCTAACAAACCTATAAACCTGTGCTACACCTTTAAGCCCACACCGCGACCCGCTACCAGCGATATTACCGTTTCCGGCACAGCCACCAGCTTCGCCAGCAATACCGATGACGTCACTCTTCAGTTGATTGCCGAGGGCAACTCCGAGGCAGACTATGAGGTTTTCGTCAAGGGCAAAATCGCTGAGTATTCCATCGAAGGCGTTTCCGCCGGTACCTATACCTTGAAGGTAAGTAAAAACAACCACGTCACCCGTGAGTACACCGTAGTTGTCGGTAACAGCTCCGTTATTCAGGATGTAAAGATACATCTATTGGGCGACATCAACGGTGACGGCAAAGTAACTACAATTGATTTTGGTCGTGCAAACTCTCACGCAAGAGGCGTCGCAATACTCACAGGTTATGAGCTTCTATGTGCCGATACTGTGAAACAGGACGGACTTGTGACAACGGCTGACGCCGGAAGGCTCAATGCCCATGCAAGAGGTACATCACTTCTTTGGTAATTCAATTGTCTTAACACCAAAGTATCTTCTCCATACGCCATATGGGGAAGAAACGGAGGTTTAAGAATATATAAATCGCAGAGAAATCTGTGCCGCCGTTTTGAGACTAAGCGAGACCTCAAAATTGGTGTGTAAAGGGACGTCCCGCAAATATATTATTAAAGGAGGAGCTTGATCATGAACAAGCGAATCACATCCCTATTGCTTTGTTTTGTTATGGTTCTGTCATTGCTGGTAACTGCAGTACCCGTAATGGCTGCCGGTCCGGTTTATCTAAAAGTAACTGCCGACAAAACAGAAGCATCTCCGGGTGATACCATCACCTATACCATTACGCTGGGTCCCGTTTCAGATATGGGTACCATGCAGATGGACCTGGTTATTCCCGAAGGATTAACCTATGTGGCAAACTCCGGTAAGCTGGCAGTCGGTCTAAAAGAGACTTTAGGCTTTGATACAGCAGACTGGACGGAAGTCACAAAACGAATTAACGGTGTTGCATCCGCCGCTGATTACAGTAGCAACACAGATACTGTGATAGCTACTTTCCAGTGCACAGTAAACAATGGCGCAGGCGGAACACTCGAAGTTGGTCTTGACAATCTGGAGTTTTATTCTTGCCAGACGTGGGAAGATCATACCTCTGATTATTCTGTCATTCCTGCTGCTGTCACAGTGACTGCCGCACCTGTAGCGGTTACAGGCGTAACAATTGACGAGACGCTGTCCGTCAATATCGGTCAAACAAAGACCCCGTCTTTCACTGTTGCACCTGCAGAAGCAACAAACAAAACTGTTTCGTTTACATCCAGCGATACTTCCGTTGCCACTGTAAACGCGACAACCGGAGCAGTAACCGGTGTTAAGAAAGGCACCGCCACCATCACCGTCAAAACTGCTGACGGAAACTTTACCGATACCTGTACGGTAACGGTATCCTGTGCTCACACAAACAAGTCCACCGTATCTGCACAGGACTCTACCTGTACGGTAAAAGGTTGGGACGAGCACAAGAAATGTGACGATTGCGGACAGCTTTTCAACACATCCGATGTAGAAATCAATGAGGCTCCGTTTCGTAACCTTGCATACCACACCGGAGGAACAGCAACCTGTACGGCTAAAGCCGTTTGTTCTGTGTGTCAGCAGCCTTACGGCAATTATGCTGCTCACAGCTATACTGCTGCAACGAAGAAAGCACAAGCGCTGAAAACTGCCGGAAACTGCCGTGACAAAGCGGTGTACTACTATTCCTGCTCTGTCTGCGGAAAGGTGGAAAACAACGATGCTCACACTTTCTTGGGTGACAAGAATGCAAGCGTCCATGTAGGCGGAACATCAACCGTTAACGCCAGCGAACCCGACCACAAGAATCAGATTGACGGCTATACCGGCGACACCAAGTGCCTTGGCTGTAATGAAATCACTGCAGCCGGTACATCTATTCCTGCCGGCGCACACACACCCTCTTCTACCTGGAACAATGACGGCACTTATCACTGGAAAGAGTGTACGACTATGGGTTGTGGCGTTGTAATTGACGGCAGCAAGGTTGCACATAGCTCTACCGGTGCGAATGTTGCAACTTGCCAGCACAAGGCTGTCTGCGATGTATGTAATGTAGAGTACGGTGGACTGGCAGCGCATAATCCGGCTTCCGGGTGGTCAAGTGATGCAAGCGGTCACTGGCATGCTTGCAAGACTGCAAACTGCACAGAGAAATGCGATTTTGCAAGTCATACTCCCGACCATACAGGTAACGCAACTGAGGAATACGCTATTAAGTGTACCGAGTGCGGATATGTCATTGAAGCACAGCTCGGTCATACCCATGTGTTTAACAAGGAAGTAGCAACAGATGCTTACAAGGCATCTGTTGCCACCTGCACAGCAAAGGCTACTTATTACAAGTCCTGCGCTTGCGGTGAAAAGGACACGGCAACCTTTGAGTACGGCGAACTTGGTGCGCACAACTGGACGCCTGCTACCTGTACTGCTCCTAAAACCTGCTCCGTATGTCATGCAACCGAAGGCGATCCTCTCGGGCATACCGAAGGCACCGAATGGAAGTCTGACAAGGATAATCATTGGCACATTTGTACTGTAGCAGGCTGTGGTGTTGTAATTGACAGCAGCAAGGCGGCTCATACCCCTGACCGTGCAGAGGAAACCGAAACCGATGCGGTTAAGTGCTCAGTATGCGGATATGTGATTACCCCTGCTCTCGATCATACCCACGATGTAGACACTACGAAGTTTGAATCTGACGAAACAAATCATTGGAATACCTGCTCCGGCTGCAGCGAGAAGCAGAACGTTTCAGCTCATGAATTTGAGTGGAAGATTGACAAGGATGCTACGGCGACCGAAAAGGGTTCCAAGCACGAAGAATGTAAGGTTTGTGGCTACAAGAAGACTGCTGTTGAAATTCCGGCGACCGGAACACCGACAGAACCTTCAAACCCTGGAGATTCGAGTAAGCCGACGGAAAACAACCCGAACACAGGATCACCTGATTCTCCTCAGACCGGCGATAACAGTATGATGTCTCTTTGGATTGCTTTACTCTTTGTTTCCGGCTTCGGCGTTGTAACAACTGCCGTTTACGGTAAAAAGAGAAAATCTGTGAAATAACGGATAACTGACCATTTAAGGTGGGCGGTGGCGGAGCTTCCGCTGCCGCCTTTCCCTTATGAAAAGGATTTCTTTGGAAAGAATTTGATGAGATACCATAATAAACAATAAATAAACCAAAATTCGCACAGTAAGTGCTAACTGAAAAGGCGGACTTTTTTCTTTGAAGCTGAAAAATTTGCACTAAAGTACGATGTGCCGGACGATTTAAATCCGTGTAATAAAATATGTAAAGTTATCGCAAGGAGACAGAATTTATAGGATTGGGCGGTTCCTTTCATAACTCTTTCGAAAAAAGACCCGTGCTTTTTGCAAGGGCGAGTGCGAAAAATATGCAAACAGGATTTGTAAATTGAATCAATCGGTGTTTCCTTAGATAAGAAGCCTATAAAACAATAAGTGTTTTGCAGATAACCGGTGAAATAATTGTTCGGGTGACTTTGAATGAAAATTATCTTTTTGTCATCAGTTTTTTTAATGCTGGCGAGTATTGCCGTTTTTCGCTTTACATGTTGCAAGGCAAAGGAAAATCCGAGATATACAGGTATGCCTGATCCGGAGTTTGTTCGCAGGCAGAAGACTGTTGAAAAAGTTAATATGGTGTATGGTACAGACAAATGTCCGATAACGCTTTACAGACCGGTTGACGCTTATTTTACCGTTGCGCCCGGGACTGCACTTAATGCGAGAGATAGAGTATGGCTTCGGGCGGATGATTCGTCTTGGAGTGCAGAGGTTTTTGGCGTAGTATGTTTTGAGAATAGAGTACAAAGCGAAGATTTCGTAGAGTATTACTATAAAGGAGAACTGAGCAATTCCGGTGAAAAGCTTGAATGTTTTCGTCAGGAGGTAACGGATCTTGGTGTTACATATATGAATAAACCCGTAAAGCGCATTAAAAGCACATATAAAAAAACAAATGAAAAGGAGACTTACGAGGCATGTTTTGTCGGATTTGAATTTGACGATACAAGCAACGGTATCCCTTCCGGCAGAGGTCTCTTGGGATTTAAGATATACAGTATCAAAAAAGAAATATCTGTCAGTTACATCAAAGAAATATTTTGCGAGCTGTTCTATCCCGAAAGATAATTTGTAAGGAAGTTCTCCGCGTAAACTCGTAATGCTGCACAATGAAAACTCAGCACCCGAAATTTCCCGTGAGGGAGACAATGCGAAAAAGGACGGACTTGTCTACGCTTTCCGCTTTACTTCCGCCACCGAAAGTTACCTTGCGGCTGTTGTGGACAGCATATAAATAAGCGAGGTGGGAAAAGGAGTGAAAAAATCTATGATATTGGCACTATCGATCACGCTGGCGGTTCTGGCCGTGCTTGCGTTGGGGATTCTTGTGTACTTTAAGTTCTTTGCCTTGGTGTATGACAAGGACGGCATGGTGTATCAGGCACAAGGCGGACCGCACTTGTGCAATCCGCCCCACAGCGAGGACGACGACCCCATTGATGGCGGTGTTACGGACAACAGCGACCTGAACGCACCCAAGAGCATTGAATCGACTCAGATCATTTCCTTCGACTGCCGGTTTTCCACGATGGATATCGCCGAGCCTGGGAAATTGGGAAACCATATATACCAACTTCATGCGAAGTTGGAGAACGGTGCTGTCCGGGGAATGTATCAGGTGAGAGACACAGGAGAGACGCACTCCTTTCGGGTAAGCCAAAATTTTTGGGCGAGGTGCAGATTCTCGTCGCGATCTACAGCCTTGCACAGTACAACGGCCACAACTATACCGTGGCGGGCCTTCCGAATGAGTACGGTGCGCAGCTTGATGTACGGTATGCCTCTCGCGAAAGCATCTATGCCAATGACAATCAGGATAATTTCCTGCCCTTGGAGGCGATGAAAGAGCTATTAAATCTTTTTGAGCGAGGTGCGGCGGTGCCGGGCAATTTCTAATCGAAAGCACCTCAGGAAGAACACATTGTGAAAAAACGTATATTCGGTGTTTTGAGAGCGAGACCCTCTATTGGAGTAGAGAGCCTTTAATGTAAAGACTGACGGATGACGAACTGCTGTTTAGCACTGTGTTCTGATGACTTTCCGATCGCCGATTCTTAATAGAAATAAGTCTTTTGAAAAGGAGAAAGTTATTTGTGAATTATACAAATCAAACAGGAGGTTTAGTTATGAACTATATCGGAAAATGGGTTTTTAATTCTATAGGAACGCAAGATGATGAAAAAGGTATGATTTACTTAAACGGTGATGAATATCTTGCATCACCTATGCCCTATATTGATGAAACTGACGAAGAAGCAGTTGCTGATGAAATAAACGAAAGAAAGAAAGCGATCGGCATGCAGGTAAAAATTTGTGATGACGGCAAACTGTATTTCCTTATGCCTATACCTGACGGAGTGTCAAAAGCAGAGCTTAAAAAAGTGATAGACACGGGAGAGTTTATGCTTATTGACGATATGCTGTCCGATAAAGCAATAGCTTGGGAAGAAAAAGACGGCGAACTTTGGTATGATACCGGTATAGGAGACGATTCGTGGACAAAGGCTATAGACGAAAACGGTTTTTTCACATTTATGACAATGAAATTTAAAAAGATTGATTAACGGAGGTTATGTTATGGGATTTTTTGATTCGCTAATGAAAGCAGCAGGAAACACTATTAAAAAAGAGACTACAAAAGCAGTAACCGATGTAGCTCAATCCATAGGAAAAGGCAAAAATCGTTCTGAAAGCTTTACCTTTTCCTCTCTGCCGACAAACTTGAGCGAACTGCAGGCTCTGCCCGAATCGACGCTTGATTCTCCGTTCAAAACAGCAGCTTTAACTCTTGCTGTACTTTGCAGATATAAAGAGGATTGTGATGCAACATTTGAAATGCTTGATTTTCTCAAAGGTCCTGAAAATGTAAGTACATATGAAAAGCAGTTTATCAAAGAACGGCTTGAAGGGAAATCCTATAAGCCTTTCTCATTTTTTAACGGCGCAACTCCCGAAAACGGATATAAGCCATCAACACCATATATCATAGCCATATACGAAAATCCATACTCGTTTGACAATGAAAATTGGGCAACTCTTTGGGTTAAAAGCGGTGGCGGTGATAATATGAGGTCTATAAAGCTTCGCAAAAAGCCGTCTACAGGGCAATGGTTTTTAAACGACATTCAATGCCTTTCTGATATAAGAGTGCCCGCAAGTGAAAATCCATGGGCGTGACGGATATGAAAAGTCAGATATATAAAAACGGTGTAATCAGCGTTTGTGTCCCAGCGGGATGGAAACTGTTTAGGGGAATTGACTCAGGCGGAAAAGAGACTTCCGAAAAGGTGCATATTTATAAAAACATAGAACTTGAAACAGATGTATTCCGTAAGGTAGGTATTACAATATGCTATTACGGTGAAGATATAATTTATCTTCAGGCGAGAGATTTCTATGATAATGTTAATGATATAGAACCTTTTGAGATGGGCAGATATGTGTGGTACGGTTACACATGCACAAGTATGGGGTATCCCTATATTATGCTTGAAGCTTATGAAGATAAAGCAGTATTTCAAGTGATGCTTTTACTCGAAAACAATGGAGAAAGAATTTCTTTGGATGATCCCGATGTCTGCATGATTATTGAAAGTATCAAATCGGAAAAGCGAGATGAAAACGTTACATAGAAAGAATTATGAAATAAAAAATCACAAGGAGGAAATAAGAAGATGGGCTTAGGAGATTTTTTTAAGAAAACCTTCGGCAAACAGGTGTGTACGCTTTGCGGCAACGAATGCGGCGTTATGCACCGTACGAAAATCAAAGGCGGAGAGTTCGTATGCAATGACTGCAAACGCAAGTGCAGTATGTTCGTGCGCCTTTCCGAAATGACAAAGGAGGAAGTGAGCGAGCATATCGAGTACATGAAGCGGCAGGAGAAACTGTATCAGACTTGCTTTGCGGATGCCAGGAGGGACACCTATCCCTCAGCGTTCAGAAAGCAGGCCATCTCCTTTGCGGACGAGGTGGGGATGTTCGAGATCATGGACCGGGATACCTCACAGCGCAAGGAATACCATGAACTATTCCGCTATGACCAAGTGCTTAGCTACGAGAAATATGTGGAGACCGAAAAGCCCACAGAGGCGGGAAAGCCTGAAACTTTTAAGGAATCGGGCGTGAAGATCCGCCTTGTGGGGCTACTGGATCAGATTGAAAATGATCCGGGAAAGGCTCAAAAGGGCCTTAGAGCGCATCCGTATGTCAAGCGCGAAATCAAGGTTGTTTTTCACACCTCAGAGAGCGAAACGGATTACACAAATGGCGCCATCGCGCATTTCAATGCCATTTTCGGCGTACATGACGACGAAAACGGCTTGTTCAGCTTTGGTATGAATAAGAAAGAAAAGCGCGACTTTATGGCAACGGTTGCCGGTGTAAAAAATGCTATGGACGCTGTAAAGGTCGCAAAAGACGGCGGGGACAGCCTTACGGACGAGAAGAAAGCCGAAATTCAGCAGAATATGAACGCTATGGAGGACGCACAAACGGGAGGACTTTCCGTTTATACAAGGCGCGCTGACGAAGCGGAAGTAAAAGCATGGAATAAATAACGAAAGAGATGGTGTAAAAATGAAAAAATTTTTAGCAATTTTGATCGCGGGAATGATGCTCCTCTCCCTTGCAGCCTGCAACGGAGCCAATGGCGCGGGGATCGATTTGAAATACGATTTCACGCATATGAATGACAAGAAATATCAAGCTCATATCAATCTTGGCACGGATGACGAGGTGACGGAATTTGACGAGAACGAGCCCAATTTCGTCCGCATTGAAAACGAGGCAAAAAACTATGTGGCAGATCTGACACTGTACATCGAGTCAAAAGATGCCTACGCCCAATCCCAGGAAAGCGCTAAAACTGAAAATGAGATCTACAAAGAGACCGCTTTCGGAAAATACACGGGCTACTATTCTGACGACGACGGCATTTACGGCTATATTTTACTGGACGATTCCGACGAGACCTTTAACGTCTTTGTGTTGTTCTCTGTGTATCCGTTTGACGAAATCGCCGCAAATGGCAATTACCTTTCAATCTATGAATCTCCGCAGGTGCAAAATATCCTAAACAATATTGAATTTGAATCTTCAAAATAAAATCAGGAGGAAAATCACAAGAGAAAACGCGTAGCAGGTTGTGGCGTTATCATCGAGAACAGCAAGGCTGCTCACGCAGACGCTAACAACGATGGCAAGTGCTATACCTGCGAGTACAATGTTGGTACAACCACTACGAATCCTGACGATACCAACAAGTCTTCCGCTGATCTTCAGTCTCCGCAGACCGGCGATAACAGCATGATGTGGCTGTGGATCGCTCTGCTGTTCGTCAGCGGCTTCGGCATTGTGACAACTACTGTTGATACTAAAAAAAGAAAATCTGTGAAATAACAGATAGATAACCATTTAAGGATGGCGGTAGCGGAGCTTCCGCTGCCGCCTTTTCCTTTGTCCGGCAATAGATGAAAACCTCCGGTTCTACCGGGGGAAAAAGAACGCTTTAGTAAAAAGAAAAAGTGGCGAGCTAAAAGCAAGCCACGAAAAGTAGTGGAGAAAAATTCAACCTCCAAGTATAATGGAAATGGTTTGACAGCCGCATTACCAAAATACAAGGAGGTTAAAAACAATGATAAAGAAAACAGGAAATAATGAAATCAAAAGCACATCACACTCAAAGTATAGGTGTCAGTACCATATAGTGTTCGCACCCAAATATTGCAGAAAGATAAATGTCAGCCCATCCCGGCTTGCTGATAACAGATTTATAGTACCGACTGATCCGGGCAAGTTAATTCTGGACGATGGGGATAATGGCACAAAAAAGTGGTATTTGCTGTTGGAAATAACGGCATGCCAAGCAAATAAATACTTAAACCAATGAAAAGGAGAAAAGGTTATGGGGCTTATTAAAGCAGGGCTGGGCGCCGTAGGCGGCGTTCTGGCAGATCAATGGAAAGAGTTTTTCTATTGCGAGGCAATGGATAAAGAAGTTATGGTGACAAAAGGACAAAAGCGCATCAGCGGACGTTCCTCAAACACCAAAGGCAGTGACAACATCATTTCCAACGGCTCCGGCATTGCCGTAGCTGACGGTCAATGTATGATCATTGTCGATCAAGGAAGAGTCGTTGAAGTATGTGCCGAACCCGGCGAATTTACATATGACGCTTCCACCGAACCGTCGATTTTCGCAGGTTCTCTTGGACAGAGCATCCTTGACACCTTCAAGGCCATCGGAAAGCGTTTTGCATACGGCGGTGATACCGGCAAGGACCAGCGTGTCTACTATTTTAATACGAAAGAGCTGATTGACAACAAATTCGGAACTCCTAACCCGATCCCGTTCCGAGTTGTTGACTCTAAAATCGGCTTAGATATCGATGTATCCGTTCGCTGCTCCGGTGTATATTCCTACAAGATTGCCAACCCCATTTTGTTTTACACCAATGTATGCGGTAATGTGGAACAGGAATATACCCGTGACGAGATTGACAGTCAATTAAAAACAGAGTTTATCAGCGCATTGCAACCGGCATTTGGCAGACTGTCGGATTTGGAGCTTCGCCCCAATCAGATCATATCTCACAACACAGAACTGGAAGAAGCCATGAACGCTGCTCTTTCCGCCAAGTGGGGTGAGCTGCGTGGCTTGCAGGTTGTCAGTATCGCTCTCGGTTCGGTTACACTACCGGAAGAAGATGCGGAAATGATCAAGCAGGCACAGCGCACGGCGATTATGCGTGATCCTACGATGGCGGCGGCTACGCTGGTGGGTGCGCAGGCCGACGCGATGAAGGCGGCAGCCTCTAACGAGGGCGGTGCCATGAATGGATTCATCGGAATGGGTATGGCGATGAATGCAGGCGGTATGAACGCACAAAATCTGTTTGCGATGGGTCAGCAGCAGACACAGCAGACCGCGTCTTCTGCTCCTGACGCCGATGGCTGGAAATGCGCCTGTGGCGCAACGGCTACGGGAAAATTCTGCCCCGAGTGCGGTGCAAAGAAACCGGAACCTGTACAGTCCGGTGCTTGGAAATGCAAATGCGGTGCAGCGGCAACAGGCAAGTTCTGCCCCGAGTGCGGCAGCCCTAAGCCTGCCGAGGATGGATGGGCTTGTTCCTGCGGAGCAGTGAACAAGGGTAAGTTCTGCCAAAACTGCGGAGCAAGAAAGCCGGAGGGTGCGCCGCTTTACCGCTGTGACAAATGCGGATGGGAGCCGGAAGATCCGCACAATCCGCCAAAATTCTGTCCCGAATGCGGCGACTTGTTCGATGATAACGATAAAAAATAAAGGGGGAGAAACAGATGGCGGTACTGCAAGAATATAAATGTCCGTGCTGTGGCGGTGCCATTGCCTTTGACAGTTCATTACAGAAGATGAAATGTCCGTATTGTGATACGGAATTTGAAATGGAAACGCTGGCCTCCTATGATAATGAATTAAAAAATGAGCCTGCGGAAAATATGGCATGGAACGATGTCGTCGGAGCCGAATGGCAAGATAGTGAAACAGAAGGACTGCTATCCTATGTCTGTAAATCCTGCGGCGGTGAAATTGTCGGTGACAAAACCACTGCCGCCACATCCTGTCCGTTTTGCGGAAATCCTGTTGTAATGATGGGACAGTTTTCAGGCAGCTTGAAACCGGACTATGTCATTCCGTTTAAGGTGGATAAAAAAGCGGCAAAAGCAGCATTAAAACAGCATTATGGCGGCAAGCGGCTGTTACCGAAGGTATTTAAGGATCAGAACCACATTGATGAAATTAAGGGTATTTATGTTCCGGTTTGGCTGTTCAACGCAGATGCCGACGCGAATATCCGTTACAAAGCAACAAAAGTCCGTGCGTGGAGCGACAGCAACTACAACTATACAGAAACCAGCTTTTATGCGATTAGTCGTGGCGGCAAAATAGGCTTTGAGCATGTGCCGGTGGATGGCTCAACCAAAATGGATGACGCACTCATGGAATCCATTGAGCCATATGACTTTACCGGTGCTGTGGATTTCCAAACGGCATATCTGGCAGGTTTTCTGGCGGACAAATATGATGTTGATTCCGAGCAAAGCATTGAACGGGCAAACGAGCGTATCAAAAAGAGTACAGAAAACGCCTTTGCCTCTACTGTACAAGGCTATTCCACTGTTATACCGGAATCAACAAGTATCCGCCTGCAAAACGGAAAAGCGAAATATGCTCTGTATCCGGTTTGGCTGCTGAATACCACATGGAACGGACAAAGATACACCTTCGCGATGAACGGGCAAACCGGCAATTTTGTCGGAGATCTTCCGCTTGACAAGTCTGCTTACAAAAAGTGGCTGTTCGGCTTAACCGGCTTAATAGGGGCTGCCGTTTTCGCAGTTTTCTATTTGCTGTGGTTGCTATAAGGAGGTGCAGGCAATGAAGAAAAGATTATTTGGAATTCTGTTTGCTGTTCTCCTGTGCCTGAGCCTGTCTGTGCCTGCCTTCGCACAGGGTAATATGCCCCTGCTCGTTGACAATGCAGATCTTCTTACTGATAGAGAGGAAAGCGCCTTGCTGTCAAAGCTTGCGAACATAAGCAGCAATCAGCAGATGGATATTGTGATCGTCACTGTAAATGATTTGGACGGCGAAACACCGAGAGATTATGCCGATGATTTTTATGACTTTAACTGCTATGCCGAGGACGGTGTTTTACTGCTCATAAGCATGGAAAATTCCGATTGGTATATCTCAACTTCGGGTTACGGAATTACAGCCGTTACCGATGCCGGTCGTGAATATATGGCAGAGCAGTTTGTGGATGATTTAGGCGATGGGGATTATTACGACGCTTTTGTAACCTATGCCGACCTCTGCGATGAATTCATCAATATGGCTCGAAGCGGTGACCCATTTGATGTAGATGATCTTCCAAAAGAAGATTTTAATTACATAAGAAGTCTTCTCGTATCATTAGGGATAGGTTTGGCTGTTGCACTTATTATAACCGGAAGAATGAAAGGCAAGCTAAAAACGGTACGCCGACAGGCGGAAGCTGCAGATTACGTGAAAACCGGAAGTATGAAAGTTACTCAGTCCCGTGACTTTTTCCTTTACAAGCACATAGACCGTCATGCGAAGCCGAAAGAGTCAACCTCCGGCGGCTCCCGCACACACACTTCCTCCTCCGGCAGAACGCACGGAGGCGGCGGAGGTAAATTCTGATCAAGCAAATAAAAGAGAAAGGCTATTCCGGTAGGATAGCCCTCTCTCCAAAGCGACAAATAACGTATTTGCCGTTTTGGAGAGAGTTTGGAAAGCAAGGAGTTTATCCAATGCGTGATAGAGATAAAGAATACGACGAATTTTTAGATGTTTGGAATAAAAGCAAAGGAAACAGACCGACACAAAGGCAATCAGTAACTAAATTCAAATCATCCTGCGGTCTGCACGGCAGCTTTATCGGTATTACAGAAATCTTGCAATCGGTGATTGTACCGTTCTTTTGGGTGAATTTAAGACTGTATTTCCCTTTGAATTTCTGTGCGAGCTTTAGGATATTTATTTTCTCCCCGTGGTAGAGGACATCTCTGTTCTTTTTTGCCCGAATTACGAAATTTTCCCTGTGTGACAAAAGATATTTGTAGTAATGTATGGTAGCCGTTGCGATATTCGCCCGTACCGCCGTCACGCACCGAAGCTATTCCTTCCATCTTTGTTGCGCAATTTTTGGTAATATCTCCGCCGTCTATAACTAAAATGCTTTTATCCCCTATGACGCCTTTTACGGTATTGAGATAATTTTCAAAAAGTTTTCCACCGCTTTCAAACGATTTAAGATTTCTCGAAAGTCTTTCAATCACTTTTTTAAGGGTTGCTTTTTCATCCAAATTTCTTGCAATGCAGGAAAGCTTGCTTTCTCGATAAGAGCGCTCTTGTGCTTGATAGAAAAATGTGCGGTATCATATAATAATTCCGAATTTTACAGAGACGGAATAAATGGAAAAAAACATTAAAACTAATCGCTGTTTCTTCCGGCAGATAGGCGCTTTATCTCGCCTGCAAGCTCGTCGGTTAAATCGTCTGCCGAAAGCCGCCATTCCCAGTTGCCAAAGGGCATTCCGGGGGTGTTAAAGCGGTCGCAGGAATCAAGCTGTAAATAGTCCTGAATCGGTATTATCACCATTCTCGCCTTTGACTTCATCGCAAAGGAAATAAGGCTTAGCACCGCCGAACCCGATTTATCCGAGGGAACAAGGTGGGAGAACATAACCTGCTCCCTTTCGCCCAAGCCCTCAAACCAGCCGCGGGTCGTATTGTTGTCGTGCGTTCCTGTGTAGCAAACACAGTTGGAGTTGTAGTTCTTCGGCAGGAAGGGGTTGTTAAGATCCGAGTCAAAGGCGAACTGAAGCACCTTCATATTCGGAAAGCCTGTGTCCTCCACCAGCTTTTCGACCTCGGGAGTGTTGCCGCCTAAATCCTCGGCGATAATTTCGGCGTTTACGTACTGCTTCATCAAATTCCAGAAAGGAAGCCCCACGCCCTTTTCCCATACGCCGCTTTTAGCGGTTTCTGCACCGTAGGGAATGGTATAATAATCCGCAAAGGCACGGAAATGGTCAATTCTTATTACATCATAGAGCTTTGCATTATGAATAAGGCGCTTGCGCCACCAGTCATAATTGTTTGCCTTTTGGTACTCCCAATCGTAAATCGGGTTGCCCCACAGCTGACCGTCCTCGGAAAAATAATCGGGCGGTACTCCCGCAACCAAAACGGGGGTCATATCCCGTCCTAAACGGAAAATATCGGGATTGCTCCAGACGTCCGCACTTTCAAGCTGAACATAAAAGGGAATATCCCCTATCAGCTTTATGCCGTTGTCCGCGGCGTATTTTTTAAGCCTAAAATACTGTGTGAAGAAAAGGTATTGGGTGATTTCATAAAATAAAATCTGCTCGGCGTGCACCTTTTTAAACCGTTCTATCGCGTCCGGAAGACGGTACTTAAGACCGTCCTCAAGCTCGGTAAAGCTTTTATTCGGGAACGCCGATTTTATTGCCATAAAGAGGGCGTAATCATAGAGCCAGTGGGCGTTATCGTTTAAAAAAGCCTTGAAATCGCGGGATTTAGGGTCGAAGCGATCAGCCGCTTTTTTAATAAGCGGCAGTTTAAACTCCCTCGCTTTTTTGTAGTCGGTGTTTTTAGGGAACTCTGCTTCGGGTATTTCGTCAGGGCTTAAAAGCCCGTCGCTTACAAGAGAGTCGAGGTCGATAAATAAAATTTCGCCAGCGAAGGCGCTTACTGAGCTGTAGGGCGAGTTGCCTTTTCCCACAGGGCAAAGCGGCAGCAGCTGCCAGTAGGTCTGGCGGCTGCTTTTAAGAAAATCTACAAAGCGGTACGCCTCGCTCCCTAAATCGCCGATTCCGTGACGTGAGGGAAGCGAGGAAATGTGCATAAGCACCCCGCTTTCCTTTTTGTGTTTTGTCTCGTTACCCTTTAACAGCACCCGCCGCAACCCCTTTAATAATATATTTTTGACCAAATAGATAAAAAACGACTACAGGAATAATGGACAGCACCAGCATTGCCATCATAGCCCCCATATCAACCGAGCCGTAGCCGCCCTTTAAATACTGAACGGCAATGGGAATCGTTTTATAATCCCTGCCGATTACGAGATACGGGAGAAGATAATCGTTCCAAATCCACATTGTGTTTAAAATAGCAACGGTTATAGCGGTTGGCTTTAAAATCGGGAAAACTACCTGCCAGTAGGTCTGGAAGGGAGAACAGCCGTCGATAGTGGCGGCTTCTTCAATACCTAACGGCACCGTTTTGATAAATCCCGTGAACATAAAGACCGAAAGCCCCGCGCCGAAGCCTAAATATATTAGTATTATACCAAAAGGATTGTCAAGATGCAAGACATTTGCGATTTTTGACATCGTAAACATTACCATCTGAAAGGGAACAATCATTGAAAATACCAGCGCGTAGTATAAAAGCGAGGTAAATTTGGTTTTAACCCTTACTATATACCACGCGCACATTGAGGTAAATATTATTATTGCGGCGACCGAAAAGAGGGTTATAAAGAGCGACCAGCCGAAGGCGGCGGGGAAGCCCGTGGTTTTAATGCCCTCGGAATAGTTTGAGAAGCCGACAAAATCGTCCCCCATAGGCAAGGTGAAGGGGCTTGCGTTAATGGAAAACTTTGCCTTAAAGGAGTTTATCAATACCACCGCTACGGGAAAAACAAAGGCGGCGGCAAGGATAATAAGCAAAACATATAATACTATATCTGCCGCTTTTCTTGCCATCAGCTTTCGACCTCTTTTCTGCGTGTGAGGTAAAGCTGAACAAGGGCTATTACCGCCACGATTATAAAGAATATTACCGCCTTTGCCTGACCGACCCCCTCATACCCCGAGCGGGAGTAAAAGGTGTTGTAAATATCAAGAGCCACCATCTGGGTGCGGTTCGCGGGCGCGCCTGCGGTAAGGGCTAAATTTTGGTCAAAGAGCTTAAAGCAGTTGGTAATGGTTAAAAACAGGCATATGGTAATCGACGGCATTACCGAGGGAATTGTGATTTTAAAGAGAACGGTAATGGCATTTGCGCCGTCCACCCGCGCCGCCTCTAAAATATCGTCAGGTATATTCTGAATACCCGCGATATAAATTATCATCATATAGCCTATCATCTGCCAGTGCATAAGGATAACCAGTCCCCAAAAGCCGTAGGCAGGGCTTGAGGTTATCGAATAGCCGAACCTGTAAAGGACGCCGTTGATTATAACCTGCCAGATATAACCTAATACTATACCGCCTATCAGGTTCGGCATAAAAAATACCGTGCGGAAGAAGTTTGTTCCCGGCAGGCCTCTTGTAAAAAGCATAGCCAAAAGAAAGGCGATAACATTTATTCCGATAACCGAAATCACCGCGAATTTTACCGTAAATATAAGGGACTGCAAAAAAAGCCTATCGTCCGTAAAGGCGCGGATATAGTTCGAAAAGCCTACAAAGGTTGCGTCGGTCACGGTGCGAAATTCGGTGAAGGAAAGAAATACGCCCATAACAAACGGAATTACAAAGGCGATTAAAAACGCCGCGAGACAGGGAAGAACGAATATCGGAAACCATCGCTTTACCGTTTTTTCCATTTAAGCTCGTTCACTCTTCCATTTATCGGCTATGCTCTTTCGGATGTCGTTCCATTGTTTGTTGCCCTGAACATAGTCGAGCAACGAGCTGCCGACGTGTTTTTTAAACGCTTCGCTCGGGAAGCCCGTAAATACCCACGGAATGTTCTTTACCGAGTCGTCCTTCATATAGCGGGAAAGCTCCTTTGCGAGCGGGTCATTAGGCAGCTCGTTTTCACTAAAGGTATTAAAGGGTGTTATAAAGTCCAGCTTGTTCGTAACGTAATCCTTGCCCTCGTCGCTTGAAAAGAGCCATTCAAGAAAATCAAGGGAGTTTTTCTGCTGCTCCTCTGTGGCATTTTTGTTGATTGCAAGGTAATTTTCGGTGCCTATGCAGATGCCTTGACCCTTTTCGCCCTCTATACCTGTATACATAGGCATAATTTTAATGTCCTCCGCCTTAACGGTGTTGCCCTTGACGCCTGAAATCTGCGACCAGCTCCAGGTGCCGTTCTGTACCATAGCAACCTTTCCGAGAGCAAATTCCGCCATCGAGTCGGCGACTGATTTTGAGCCTAAAAGGGTGGGCTTTGTAATCGAATTGTTGATATAAAGGTCAAAGAGCTTTTCAAAATTTTCGGCGTATTTGTAGTTAATATCCTTTGCTTTATACATTTCAAGGGAAAGGTCGGCTTCGGCGCCGTGCTTTTCAAAAAGCTCATAATAAAGCGGAATGTTTAAAAGGTGGGTCTGCCAGCGCCAGTCCTCGCCGCTTGAAAGGGAGGTAGAGGCGAATACTCCCTCAATTCCGAGCTTAGAGAGGTTTGCCGTCATATCCTCGACAACCGTTTTTAGTTTTTCAAAGCTGTCGATTTCGTCGGCGGAATTAAGTTCGCTTTTCTTATCAGGGAGAGCGAAGTATTTTTTCATTATCGCGTTGTTGTAGATAATTCCGTAGCCCTCGATAACATAGGGAATAGCATACACTCCGCCGTCGTCTCTTATAGCTAAATTTTTGTCGGAAAGCATACCGTAAAGCTTACTGTCCTTAATATTAAGGCAGTAGTCGTCCCATTCGTCATATCCGACAGGACCGTTGACCTGAAAAATAGTGGGCGCGCCCGATTTTGCAATTTCGGACTTTAAGGTCTGCTCATAGGTGTTGGCGGCGGCGGTTACAACCTTTACCTTAACGCCCTTTTCCGCCTCGTACTTTTTGGCAAGTTCCTCGTAAACAGAGGCGGATTCGGGCTTGAAGTTAAGGAAGTACACCTCGCCGTTCGTTGCTTTCTTTTTGCCGCAGCCCGCAAGTGATACGCAGGACAGCAAACAGATAATTGATAATAATAAAGAGATCGGTTTTTTCATAAAATACCTCCTAAAGATTTCTTTTAATAACATTCCGCAAAATTATTAAAAAATTCCAAAGCTTTAAAATAAAGCAATTTTTTATTTTTAAAGCGTTCTATAAAGGACAACCCTTTCATAGTATTTATTGAGAGGTGACAGGCTTTGGAAAAAACAGAAAGATTTGAAGGCGTGCTTTACGGAGTCGCGCCGAGAATAAGAAGGGTGCTTGAGGGAATCTCCGCTACGGTTAAAGCAAATACCGAGGAAATAAGACTGAGAGCAGGACTTCCCGTGGCGCTGACGGTCGGCGGCGAAACAGTGTTTGTAAGGGAGAACGGACAAACCTCCTTTATAATAACCCGCGACCTTTTCAGGGCGGAAAGATCCGACTTGGAGGAAAGCTTCAGGCTTCTTTGCAAAAGCTCGGTTTACGCCCACGAAAGGGAGCTTAAAAAGGGCTTTATTATGATGGAAAACGGACACCGCGCAGGGGTCTGCGGTACTCTTTCGGACGGGGGCGTTATTAAGGATATAACCTCGGTTAATATAAGAATAGCCAGAGAGATTTTCGGCGCGGCAAACGATATTGCGCGTGCTTACAAGGGCGGCGGACTGCTTATAGCGGGCCCTCCCGGTAGCGGAAAAACCACGGTGCTCCGCGACCTTGTAAGACAGCTTTCAAACGGATTAAACGGTAAGCACTACCGCGTTGCGGTGGTGGACAGCCGCGGCGAAATCTCGGGCGGAATAGGCGGTAAAGCGGGTAACGATTTAGGGGCTAACAGCGATGTTCTCTTAACCTCGGACAAGGCGGCGGGCATAGAAATGGCGGTCAGGACGATGTTCCCCGATATAGTCGCTTTCGACGAAATAGGAACCGAGCAGGAGCTTAAAGGGGTAAGCGAAAGCTTTTGCGCGGGGGTTTCGGTAATAACTACGGCGCATATAGGCTGTAAGGAGGATATTATGCGGCGAAAGGTAACCTCACAGCTGATAGGCGGCGGCGCGGTTTCGGCGGTCGCTTTATTGCCCGCTGTTCACGGAGGAACAATTAAGCTTGTTTCGGTAGAGGAGCTTTGCCGTGGCGTGGCTGTTTAAGCTTGCGGGGCTTATGACGGTTTTTTCGGTCTGCACATTAGGCGGGTTTTTTAAGTCAATGTCGCTTAAAAAGCGGCATTTAAGGCTTTGCGGCTTTTACCGCTCTATGTCGGACCTAAGGGAACGCATACGAATGGGCGCGGGCGAGATAGAGCGGCTTGTGGATTTATGCTTTGAGGAGGGCGCGGTTTTTCTTTCGGACGGTAAAACGCAAATTGATAGGGCATATATTGAAAGGGAGGACGCGGTTCTGTTAGAGGAATTTTTCCGCGACCTCGGTATGTCGGACTCTGATTCCGAATATGAGCGTATAGGGCTTTATATGGGGCTTGTTAAGAAAAAGTGCGAAGAGGCGGAGCAAAAATGCGGCGAGCTGTGCAGGCTTTATAACGCCCTCGGAATACTGTGCGGAATTTTTATTTGTATATTCTTGTTGTAGGTGAAGCGAATGGACGTTGATTTTATTTTTAAAATAGCGGCGATAGGCATAATCGTAACTGTGCTTAATCTTGTACTGGTGCGGTCGGGCAGAGAGGATCAGGCTCTGCTAACCACCCTTGCGGGGCTTGTGGTGGTGCTTTTAATGATTGTAAACGCGATAGCCGACCTTTTTACAACGGTTAAAAGCATTTTCGGGCTGTGAAAATGGAGATTTTTAAGGTATTGGCGATATGCCTTATAGCCGCGGTTTTAGCAGTTGTCTTAAAACAGCAAAAGGGGGAGTACGCGCTGCTCACCGCTCTGGCGGGCGGTACGGTAGTCGTGCTGTATATTTTAAAAAGCGTTGCGGCGCCGATTGAATACATAAGCGCAAGGCTTGACGGCTTCGGTGTTAAGACTGAATATTTCGCGGTATCCCTTAAAGCTTTAGGCATTGGGTATGTGACCGGCTTTATCGCCGACGTATGCCGAGACAGCGGACAGGCGTCCCTTGCCGCCAAGGCGGAGCTTGCGGGCAAGTGCGCGATTTTTATTTTATCCCTGCCCCTTATAACCGCCGTTTTGGAGACGGCGCTCAGTTTTTTGAAATAAAGAGAAAGCGTAACTGAGAAAAAATGAAGAAAAGAAAAATAATAAGGCTTTTAATTCTGTTCTGTCTTTTCGCGGCGGCTTTTTCGGGAGCGGTCAGGGCGGAGGAAACAGGTACTCCCGAGGAATTTTATTCCGAGCAGTATAAAAACAGCGGCGCTCAAGAGCTCGACGGCGCATTGCCCGACGAAACAAGGGAGTTTTTAATAAGGAACGGTATAGACCCCTCGGACTATAACTGGGTTAATTTGCTTACTGCCGAGAGCGTGTTCGGTCATATCGCGGAATTTGTAAAATCGGGAGCAAGGGCTCCTATAAGGGCTGGGGCGGGCATAATCGCGATAATCCTTATCGCCGCCGCCCTCGGCTCTATGGAGATAAAAAGCAGTGCCGTTTCGGCGGCTGTCTACGCCTCCTGCGCCGCCGCGGCCGCGGTGATTGCAGTCCCTGTATCCTCGGTGATAAACGCCTCGGTAAGCGCCCTTAAGGGAACGAGCGTCTTTATGCTTTCCTTTATTCCCGTATTCGCGGTTATTGTCGCCGCCTGCGGTTCGGCGGTGACCTCGGCTTCAATGAGCGCGCTGTTGCTGGCGGCGGCGGAAACGGTTTCCTATATCTCGGGCTTTGTGATTCTGCCCTTAATGGGCGGCTATCTTGCAATAGCGCTAAGCGGGGCGGTGTCGCCGATGATGAAAAAATCGGGCATAGCTGAAACGGTTAAAAGGCTCGCCTTTTGGATAATGGCGTTTATCTCTACTGTCTTTGTCGGAATTTTGGGTATACAGACCGCGGTTAACGCCTCGGCGGATACTTTAGTCTCTAAAACCGTGAAATTTATAATAGGCTCCTCGGTGCCTGTTGCGGGCGGGGTGCTTTCCGAGGCGATAAGCACCGTCACCGCCTCAATGGGACTTTTAAAAGCCTCCATAGGAATTTACGGCGCGCTCGCCTGCGCGGTTACTCTTTTGCCGCTTGTAGTCGAGCTTGTATTGTGGCGGGCGGTGTTCCTTGTGACCTCGGCGGCGGCAGAGCTTTTCTCTTTGCCCGAAATAGCGGGATTTTTAAGGGCTGTGGACTCGATGGCGGCGGTTTTGGTAGGGATTTTACTTCTTGTGGGCGCGATGTTTATAATCTCGCTCGCCGTGGTGGTTACGGGGGTGCGCGCGGTATGAGCGGCTTTACCTCATTTTTAACCGCCCTTTGCGCCGCCTGCGTTTTTTTAGGCGCTGTTCAGCTTGTCTGTCCCGACGGGGGTATGTCAAAGCCTGTTAAATATATATTGGGTTTGGTTTTTCTTGTGACGGTAATCTCGGCGGCGGGGCTTATTTCGGACGGCTTTAAGCCCGATATTAGCTTTAATACCGATATAGAAACCTCCGGCGAGGAGCTTAAAGCGGCGTCGGCAAAATATGTGTACGTAAAGGCGCTTGAGTCAGCAGAAATAAATTTTTCAGAAATTACGGTTTGTACGGATAAAACCGAGGACGGCGGCATAGTAATTAGTAAGCTTATAATTTATTCGGACTGCACAGAGGAAAGAATACGCGGGGCATTAGAGGCTGCGGCAGAAAACATAGAGGTTGAGATTGTAAATGAATGATGTAATAAATAAATTGACCGAAAAAATCAAATCGCCTAAGGTGCTTGTAGCGGCGGGGCTTGCGGGAATATTGCTTATTTTCCTTTCCTCCTTTTTGGGCGGGGATGACAACGGGAAAAAGAAGACTCCGTCGGCAGAGAGCATAACTGCCAAGGAGTACCGAGGCGAGCTTGAGCAAAGCGTTGCCGAGATTGTTAAAAGCATTACGGGCAGCGATAACGTAAAGGTTGTGATAACCCTTGAAAGCGGCATTAAATATTCCTATGCCGATATAAGGGAGGGGGTTTCGGCTAACAAAACCGAAAGCAACTCTAAAAGCACCAGCAGCGAATCAAAGCAGACCTACATAACGGTAAAAACCGCAGACGGCGGCGAGCAGGCTCTGCTGGTTACAACCGAAATGCCCGAGGTGCGCGGGGTCGCGATTGTATGCGAGGGAGGGGACGACGGGGAAACAAACGAGAAAATTCAAAACGCCGTTACCGCGGCGCTTAATATAACATCAAAAAGAGTTTATGTAGCAGGAGGAAAATCCTATGAAAAAAGGTAAGGTTTTCGGTAAAAGTCAAATAGCCGTTACGGCGATGGTTTTAGCTTTGGCGGCGGCGGTGTGGCTTAATATGAAGTACACGCCCTCCTCGGGCAAATATCTGGGCGAGGCGTCGTACGTAAATAACACGAGTTCGGAAAGCGGTGCGGTGCAGACCTCCGCCAAAGCGGACGCAAAGGACGCGGATTATTTTACCGAGGTAAAAAAGGAACGTGAAACCGCCCGCAAAAAGGCTCAGGAGCTGATTGAGGAAACCCTCAAAAACGATAAGCTCACCGATGAGGATAAAAAGTCCGCCCTTGCAAAGGCGGAGGAAATAGCGGGCAGAATGGAAAGCGAGGGCAATATAGAAGCCCTGCTTAAGGCGAAGGGCTTTGAAAAGACGGTCGCCGTCATCAGCGATACGGGCATAAGCGTGGTGGTGAAATCGGACGGACTTACCTCCGCCCAAACCCTCCAGATACAGGATATTGTCACCTCCGAAACCAATATACAGCTTTCAAACATAAAAATCGTACCTATTAAATAAAACTGTTGTGTTATTTGAAAAATGTGGTATAATAGAATTAAAGTATGTTTATAGCGGAGGAATATCCATGGAAAATAATAAAACAGAATTGTCCGTAAATACCGAGGTTCTTGAAAAAATGGCGGAGCTTGCCGCAAAAGAGGTTGAGGGCGTAACCGGGCTTTCAAAGAAATCAATCGATTTAAAGGGAATAGTTAAAACAAAAAACGCCTTCAAGGGCGTTAAGGTAGAGTGCATAAACGGCGCTATAGAGATAAGCGTTTATATCTGCGTAAAGCAGAACGCCAAGGTCAGAGAGGTAGCCGAAAGGGTACAGGAAAACATAAAGGATAAAATTCAGACTATGACCGGCAACGCTGTGACTCAGGTCAACGTTAACGTTGCGGATATTGAAATCGCAGAGGAAGAGCAGTAAAATTGTAAGCCGGTAATGTTTTTATTACCGGCTGAATTGTATTTTTACCTCTTTTCTTCGGATAATAAACAAGAAAGGAAAGTGTAATTATGTCAGTTATAAATTTAAACGAAGCAAATTTTGAAGCGGAGGTTTTAGGCTCCGATAAACCTGTTTTGGTGGACTTTTACGCCGATTGGTGCGGTCCGTGCAAAATGGTTTCGCCCATAGTCGACGAGATCGCCGACGAAAGGCAGGATATTAAGGTCTGCAAGGTTAATGTTGATAAGGCGCAGGTTCTTGCCGCGCGCTTTTCGGTTATGTCCATTCCTACACTTGCCGTATTTAAAAACGGGGAGCTTGTACGAATTGAGGCGGGCGCCAGACCCAAGGCCGCGATACTTGCAATGCTTGACTGAAACTTTAAGCGGGCGGAGGAATTTTAAAAATGAAGCTGTTGATTATACGCCACGGTGACCCCGATTATACAATAGATTCCCTTACCGAAAAGGGTCGAAAAGAGGCGGAGCTTTTGAAAAATAGGCTTATAAAGCTTGATATTAAAGATTTTTACTGCTCACCGTTAGGCAGGGCAAGGGCTACCGCAGAGCCTACCTTAAATGCGTTCTCTAAAAAAGCGGAAATCTGCGACTGGCTTGAAGAATTTACGGGCTATATAATCGACCCGAAAACAGGCGAAAATCGGATTCCGTGGGATTTATTGCCCGACTGCTGGACAAAAGAACCCGATTATTTTGATAAGGATAAATGGCTCGATACTTCTCTTATGTCAAGCGGCAGCGTTAAGGAAAAATATTCCGCGGCGGTAAACGGAATAGACGGGCTGCTTAAAAAATACGGCTATGTCCGCGAGGGGAATATTTACCGCGTAGAAAAGGAAAGCAGAGATACCGTAGCGCTTTTCTGCCATTTTGGGGTAGAGTGCGTACTGCTCTCGCATATTCTTAATATCTCGCCCGTACAGCTGTGGCACGGCTTTGTCGCCCTTACCTCCTCGGTTACGACCCTTATTACCGAGGAGCGCGAGCAGGGAAAGGCGTATTTCCGCTGCTGCGGCTTCGGGGATATTTCACACCTCTACGCGGCGGACGAGTCGCCCTCCTTTCAGGCGCGGTTTTGCGAGACCTATTCAAATTTTGACGAGCGGCATTAACATATGAAAAACGACGTAATAATTATAGGCGGCGGTGCGGCGGGTCTTTGCGCGGCAGTAGCGCTGAAACAGAAAAATCCCGCGCTTTCGGTTAGGCTGCTTGAGGCTTTGCCGAGGGTCGGCAAAAAGCTTGCGACAACGGGAAACGGCCGCTGTAACATAACCAATAAAAATATAACCGAGGTGCGTTATCACGGAACGCACCCCGATTTTGCTATGTATGCCCTTAACCGTTTCGGCGGTCAGGCAACCGAGGATTTCTTCCGCGGAATAGGCGTTCCCTTTGTCTTTGAAGAAGAAAAGGGCTATCCCGCTTCTTTACAGGCGGCGTCGGTCGTGGACTGTCTGCGCTTTGCCGTCGAGGAGGCGGGCGTAATTGTCTGCACCGAAACAAGGGTTACCAATATTCAGCTGTCACGCGGGCTTTTTAAGGTGATTGCGGGAAATATGAGCTTTTTAGCCGAAAACGTAATAATCGCCGCGGGACTGCTTTCGGGCGGTGAAAGGCTCGGCAGTGACGGGCAGATGCTTGAGCTTCTAAAAAAGGCGGGCTTTAAGACCGTTAAGACCTATCCCGCGATAGTTCAGCTTAAAACCCCGCCCGAAACCGTGCGCCAGCTTAAGGGTATTAAGGTAGACGCCGAGGTGAGTTTAAAATCGGGTTCAAAGCTTTTAAGGCGTGAATACGGCGAGGTGCTTTTCTGCGATTACGGGCTGTCGGGACCGCCGATACTTCAGGTCTCGGGCGCGGCGGCTTTAGCTCAAAGCCCTGTTATATCCATCAACCTTATGCGGGATAAAAGCCTTGACGAATTAACCGCGGAGCTTAGAGAGCGTATTTCTTTGCTCGGCGGCAGAAGCACCGACGAATTTTTCACGGGAATGATGAATAAGCGGCTGGGTCAGGTGATAATTAAGGCGGCGGGCTATAAGCTAAACACACCCGTTTCCGAGCTTGATAAAAATGCGGCGCAAAGAATGGCGGCGATTATCAAGGATTTCAGTTTCACGGTCACGGGAAACACGGGATTTATTAATTCTCAGGTGACCTCCGGCGGGCTTGATACCCGGCAGTTTGACAGGAAAACTATGATGAGCCTTGACTGCAAGGGGCTTTACGCGATAGGCGAAATTCTCGATATCGACGGCGACTGCGGCGGTTTTAACCTCCAATGGGCGTGGTCAAGCGCCCTCTGCGCCGCAGAGGCGATAGCTGGAGGGTGAGAAATGCTGCTTATTAATAATGTTAGTATGTCGCTTGACGCCGATTTTTCGGATTTGCGGCCTTATGCGGCGCGGGCGCTTAAAATTGACCTTTCTGCGGTGAAGTCGGCGCGGCTTTTAAAAAAATCGGTTGACGCAAGAAAGAAAAACGAGCTGCATTTTTGCTGTTCTCTGCTTGCAGAATTAAACATAAACGAAAATTTAGTCCTCAAAAAAGCGAAAAACGCTTCTGTCTATTCGCCGCGAGAATATATTTGGCAGACCTCTGCAAAATCCGCCGATACCCGACCTGTTATTGTCGGCTTCGGACCTGCGGGAATGTTCGCGGCGCTGGTTCTTGCACGGGCGGGGCTTGCTCCCTTAGTCCTTGAACGCGGGCGGGACGCGGACCGGAGAACCGCCGACCTAAACCGATTTTTTGAGGGCGGCGAGCTTAACACCGAATCAAACGTACAGTTTGGCGAGGGCGGCGCGGGCACATTTTCGGACGGAAAATTAAATACGGGTATAAAAGACTACCGTTGCCGCGCGGTTTTAGAGGAGTTTTGCGAGCACGGCGCGCCCGAAAATATTTTAACCGACGCAAAGCCACATATCGGAACCGATATACTTGTAAACGTCGTAAAAAGCATAAGAAAAGAGATTATTTCTTTAGGCGGCGAGGTGCGGTTTGAAACAAAGCTTTGCGATTTGCGCTTTAAGGACGGAAAACTTGTATCGGCTGTCACCGCTGATGAGGAAATTCCCTGTGAACGGCTTATTTTAGCCACGGGTCATTCAGCGCGGGACACCTTTTTAATGCTTAAAAATAACGGCGTTAATATGATAAGAAAGCCCTTTTCAATGGGGGTAAGAATTGAGCATCTTCAAAGCGATATTAATAAGGCGCTGTACGGCGATTTTGCATTTCATCCTGCTCTGGGCGCCGCCGACTATAAGTTGGCGGCGCACCTTCAAAACGGCAGGGGAGTATACACCTTTTGTATGTGCCCCGGCGGCGAGGTGATTAACGCTTCAAGTGAAACAGGCGGCGTTGCGGTAAACGGTATGAGCAACAGCAAGCGAGACGGCACAAACGCCAACAGCGCCCTGCTTGTAAGCGTTGAACCCGAGGATTTAGAGGGCGACGACGTTTTGGCGGGCTGTGCCTTGCAGAGAAAAACCGAGCAGGCGGCATATTCTGCGGCGGGAGGAAGTGTGCCGGTAAGCACGGTGGGGAGCTTTGTTTTAGGCAAGCCCTTTGAAATTACAAGGGTTAAGCCGACGGTAAAGCCTGACTACGCATACGCCGATTTCGGGAAAATCTTTCCGGATTTTATCTGCGACAGTCTAAAAGAGGGAATTTTGCTTTTTGACAAAAAAATAAGCGGCTTTGCCGACGCCTCGGCGGTGCTTACCGCGCCCGAAACCAGAAGCTCGTCCCCCGTACGGATAGTTAGGGGAGAGGATTCGCAAAGCGTATCTCACAGGGGGATTTATCCCTGCGGTGAGGGTGCGGGCTATGCGGGAGGAATAATGTCCGCCGCGACCGACGGTATGCAAGTAGCCGAGGCGCTTATAGCCGATATATAAGCCTTGCTAAGGCGGGTCGTTCCTTAGGTTTAAAAGCCAGATATTGACGGGGGAGAAGCGGTCTAAAATATAGCACCATTCGTTTTCAATTTTTTGAGACGGAAGGCGGGTTTTTTCACTCGGTATGATAATAAGCAGGTTGTTTTTTATCCTTTCGTACAGAAAAAATCCGTCCATAGCCTTTATAAGCCGCGCAAGAACCTCCGAGCGTTTAATATCCACGGCTTTAATTATTACGCCTTTACCTTCCGCGATTACCGAAATTTTACAGCCGTTTTTCGAGTTGGCGGCAAGCTCCGATAAAAGCAAGGAAAAAAGACGGCGGTTGATAAGATAAACTCCGCCGCCCGAAAGGGTAAGCGACAGCTCTTTACCTCTTTGCAAAAGGATAATCACCGCCGCGCCTATAAGAGAATTTGAAAGCTTTATTATATCTACAGGGGAGCGCTCCTCTTTAAAATAAAGCGCCTCGGCAAGGCTTATTTTTTTTAGTTGAGCTAAATGCTTTGCGCCGTCCCCGCCTCTTAAAACCGACATTTGAACGTAAAGCCGCAATGCGGACAAATATCGTTCAAATGCTTTTGGCAAAAATATCATATTATGACCTCCGCATACGAGGTTATTATGCCAAAATATATAAAAAATAAAAAATTTGTTAAAGATTAAACAAATTACTTGAAAATAGAAGTAAAATGGGTTAAAATAGTAAATGTAAAAATAAAGGAGGTAATTCCAATGGTTAAAGTTGCTATTAATGGTTTTGGCCGTATCGGCCGTCTCGCTTTCCGTCAGATGTTCGGAGCTGAGGGTTATGAGGTTGTTGCTATCAACGATCTTACAAGCCCCGCTATGCTCGCTCATCTTCTTAAGTACGATTCCGCACAGGGCAGATATGCTCTTGCAGACACCGTAACTGCCGGAGAGGACAGCATCACCGTAGACGGCAAGACTATTAAGATTTATGCTGAAAAGAACGCCGCGGATCTTCCGTGGGGCGAAATCGGAGTTGACGTTGTTCTTGAGTGTACAGGTTTCTACTGCTCAAAGGACAAGGCTCAGGCTCACATCGACGCAGGCGCTAAGAAGGTTGTTATTTCCGCTCCCGCAGGCAAGGATCTTCCCACCATCGTTTACAGCGTAAACGAGAAGACCCTCACAGCTGATGACAAGATCATTTCAGCCGCTTCCTGCACCACCAACTGCTTGGCTCCGATGGCTGACACTCTTAACAAGTACGCTCCCATCGTAAGCGGTATTATGACCACCGTTCACGCCTTCACCGGCGACCAGATGGTTCTTGACGGTCCGCACAGAAAGGGCGACCTTCGCCGTGCACGTGCAGCTGCCGTTAACATCGTTCCGAACTCTACAGGCGCTGCTAAGGCTATCGGTCTTGTTATTCCCGAGCTTAACGGCAAGCTTATCGGCTCTGCTCAGCGTGTTCCGGTTCCGACCGGCTCTACCACAATCCTCGTTGCTGTTGTTAAGGGCAAGGATATTACCGTTGAGGGCATCAATGCGGCTATGAAGGCTGCTTCTTCCGCTTCCTTCGGCTATACTGAGGAGCCCCTCGTATCTTCCGACATTATCGGAATCACCTACGGTTCACTCTTTGACGCTACCCAGACAATGGTTACAAAGATTGACGACGATACCTATCAGGTACAGGTTGTTTCTTGGTATGACAACGAGAACAGCTACACCAGCCAGATGGTTCGCACCATTAAGTATTTTGCTGAAATCTAATTGAGACTTAATTTACACAGGGTTGTCGCATTGAAGACACTCTGCACAATTTAGAGCCTCCCTTGCCTAAAGGGAGGGGGACCGCCGAACGGCGGCCGCCCCCTCTGTCACTTCGTGACATCTCCCCACACAGTGGGGAGTCACCCTTTAGGCAAGGGCGCCTTTTATTTATAAAGGCTTTCGTTTTGTGCAGTTTAATCTCAATGTTACAGCCATTTTTGTCTTTTGCATTCTTTCGCAATACAGTATATGATGAACGGACAAGGCGTGTTAATGAATTGTTTACAGAAATAACCGATAGACCGCTTGAAAACCGCCGTGTAAAATGTTATATTTAAAACAATACACGGAGGGTGAGAAGATGTCCGAAAAGAAAACGAATGAAATATTAGAGGAGCAGAGAAAAGCCAGACAGGAATTCTTGGAGCTTAAAAAAATGCAACACGGCGAAATGGAGGCCCCGCCAAAGCCCAGCGAGGTTGCAATAGTTCCCAAAACGCCCAAGGAAAAATGGGATAATTTCTGGTTTCAGTATAAATGGTATGTGATCGCAATTGCCGCGATTACGGTGGTTTTGACCGTTTTGATAACCCAGTGCGCCACAAGGACAAAATACGACCTTGAGGTAGTCTACTTCACATATACCGCCGCGCTTGACGAGCAGACGGGAAAAATAGCCGAATATCTTGCGGATTATGCCGAGGATATAAACGGCGACGGTGAGATAAACGTTCAGGTGGTAAACGTAAGCTTTTCAGATAAATCGGGGGATTCGCAGTATAAATATACAATGCTTACAAAGCTTCAGGCGATGATAACGGGGGATGAAAACGCAATCCTTTACATTACCGACGGCGAATCGTATAAGTATTTAGACGGGCTTACAGAGAATGGGCTTTTTGACGGCGAGCCTATTAAATTAGGCGATGAATTTTACTCGGCGACCGAAATTGATGAACTAGGAAAACTGCCCGAGGGACTGCAAATTTCCTGCCGCCGCATTTCGGATACGGTGCTTGAGGGAAAAAAAGGCGCCGCTTTATCCTACGAAAATGCGAAAAAGCTGCTTGAAAAGCTAAAAAAGGCTTCTTAGACCTTAATTAACCAAATACCCGTCCTTAATTAAGAGTTAATAAAAATTATAATATCTGTAATATAAAAGTTATATATTTTTTACGATTTTGTTATTGATTTGACAAAGATTTTGCGGTATAATTAAAAGGTAATAATTTGAAGGAAAGGTGAATCCTTATGAACAAATTTATGTTAAACGAAACCTCATACCACGGCGCGGGCGCTATTAACGCCATTCCCGACGAGATTAAAAGCCGCGGCTTCAAAAAAGCCTTTGTCGCTTCCGATCCCGACCTCGTAAAATTCGGCGTTGCTAAAAAGGTTACCGATATTCTCGATAATGCGGGAATAGCCTATACCCTTTATACCGATATTAAGCCCAATCCAACCATTGAGAACGTTCAGCACGGCGTTGAGGAATTCAAGGCCTGCGGTGCTGACTGCATTGTTGCAATCGGCGGCGGCTCCTCTATGGATACCGCTAAGGCTATCGGTATTATTATCACCAACCCCGAGTTTGAGGACGTACGCTCCCTTGAGGGCGTTGCTCCCACAAAGAATAAGTGCGTTCCGATTATCGCCGTACCGACCACAGCGGGTACTGCGGCTGAGGTTACTATTAACTATGTTATCACCGATGTTGAGAAAAAGCGCAAGTTTGTCTGCGTTGATACTCACGACATTCCTGTTGTAGCGGTAGTTGACCCTGATATGATGTCTACAATGCCCGCCGCTCTTACCGCCGCCACAGGTATGGACGCTCTCACACACGCTATCGAGGGTTACATAACAAAGGGCGCTTGGGAGCTTTCGGATATGTTCCACATCAAGGCTATTGAGATTATTGCCCGCTCGCTCCGCGACGCGGTTAAGAACGGCAAGGAAGGCCGCGACGGTATGGCGCTCGGTCAGTATGTTGCCGGAATGGGCTTCTCGAACGTAGGTCTTGGCGTTGACCACTCTATGGCTCACACCCTTTCGGCTTACTATGATACTCCGCACGGCAAGGCTTGCGCTATCCTTCTCCCGACCGTTATGGCTTACAACGCTGAGTACACCGGCGAGAAGTACAAGGATATTGCTAAGGCTATGGGCGTTAAGGGTGTTGACAATATGTCACAGGACGAATACCGCAAGGCGGCTGTTGACGCGGTTCGTCAGCTCGCTGAGGACGTAGGAATCCCGACCACCTTAAAGGGCATTGTTAAGGAAGAGGATATTCCAGCGCTTGCGGCTTCCGCCTTTGCAGACGCTTGCCGTCCCGGCAACCCGAGAGAGACAAGCGAGGCGGAAATCGCCGAGCTTTACAGAAGTCTTATGTAATATATAAATATTTAACGGCGTATGTCTCAAAAAAGACGTACGCCGTTTTTTTGTCACAGACAATTGAAAATCCACCGTATCGGGGATTCCCATACACGGTGGATTTGAAATGCAGATGGCGGAAACTTATTCTGATACCAGCCATTCCTTTGCCTGTTCAGTATCATTTATAAATGAAAATGCAAAACGGCTTTTATCTTTGAGCGCACCGCGAAACATTTGTTGGATTATTCTGTCCGTTCCTATAAAGCACACTCGCATAAATCCTTTTCGCCCGTCACACAGCAGATTTACTATTTTCTCAACTATTGCTTTTGTAATAAGCGTTTCATCTAAAACAAAGCCGATCTGCGAGGGCTTGGACGGTAAAAGAAAGATGTGGCTGTCGTTTTTAAGCTTTTCAAGAACTAAATCTGTATACTGGTACATTCCGTCCAGATGCTCAAACCAGATTTCTCCGCCTCTAAAGGGCAAAACAAAGGATTTCTTTTTTACTCCCGGCAAGCTTTCGGGTTCAGAG
>JBJEOE010000021.1:0-4125 GCA_051880555.1 Acutalibacteraceae bacterium | reverse complement strand
ATTTTGTTAAAAGCACCCACGTTGTAGACCTGCACGAAAGCACGATAAAGGCAAACACCAGATGAGGAGCTAAAAAGAATTGAGGAGCTTACGAATCAATGAGTTATATTTTTAAACAGTCTGTACCGCTATGTTTGCGAGGAGTGCGGCCGTACAATTATTGCCGCAGGGAAAAGCGTGTTATCAACTGTGACCGTTGTTTAAAAAGAGCAAGCTCCCAGCGGAGCAGAGAGCAAACACACAGCCCGTACAGAAAGTATAAATACCCGCTATTGGGGAGCGGCTCAGCTCCTGAGGACAAATAAGACACCGCCAAAGCGTAAGGGTAAGTCGGCATTTTAGCATTTAAAAAAATAACTATTCTGTATTGACAACCTACCGTTCGTTAGTTATAATATAGAAGGAACAATTTTGTTGTGGCAAAGGAGGTATCGCTATGGAGCGAGGAAACACTAAAAAGGAAATTTTGGAGGCGGCGCTGGAACTCTTTTCCGTACAGGGGTTTGAAGCAACCTCAATTTCTCAAATTGCGAGCTCCGTCGGCATTAGAAAGGCGTCGCTTTACAGTCATTTCGAGAGCAAACAGGCTATTTTGGATGAATTGGTTAAAGAAGTGTTAGAGCAGTATGAAACACATTCTATTTTTGCCAAAACGGATTGGGGGAAAGATAGCGATAATCTTCCTATGACCCCCGATGATTCCGTGCAGATGATTAAAGGACAGATTCGGTATATCCTCCATGACCTCCATATAAGCAAGGCTCGAAAAATGCTGGTAATTGAACAGTTCCAGAACCCTGAACTTGCAAAGCTGCAGACCAAACAGAATTATTCAGATGTGCTGGAGTATTTCACAGGACTTATCAGGTGCCTGATACAGAAAGGGGTTCTGGCTGAGGATGATCCCGAGATTATGGCGGCTCAGCTTTGTCTGCCGATTTCGGTTTGGATCAATTTATGCGACCGAGAACCGGAACGGGAACAGGAGGTTATGGAGCTTGTAGAAAAACACATTCGGCAGTTTTTCAAACGCTATCAGCGGTAGGCGCGGTGATTTAATGTAAAAATTGTGTGACAGAGAAATCGGGGTTTATAGAGCTAATTAAAAAGAGCCTCCCTTGCCTAAAGGGAGGTGGCAGCCGTAGGCTGACGGAGGGATACAATTTGGTTTTTACAGACCTAAATATCCCCCAGTCTCGCTACGCTCGACAGCCCCCTTTAGGCAAGGGGGCCTACTTTAAATACCCCTACAACCTAAATTTGCAGCATCGGTTAAACCCTATGGGCAGAGCAACGCGGTTGTGTCCGTTCGGCCACATCCGCTTGATTTTGAGGCTATAACTAACGAACGATAGGTTGTAAAAGACGAAAAGGAATTTAAGAGTATGAATGAAGACGAAAAGACTGTGTGGCTTGATGAGGAAAACAAAATCTTGTCGTTCCATATCATAGACAACGGCAAAATGATAAGGAAAACAGCAAGCCTGTTTTGGGATTTTATATTCGGACTGACAAGCTCCGGATACCGAATTATGTGAAAGTAGTTTGTTTTAATATGAGAGTAATCCGGCGGTGGAGCGCATAAATCTGCCCACCTAAAAAAACGACACATTTTTATATAAAAACCACCTATATAATTTCGGGATAATCTTGTATAATATAGGGTGTAAGCTGCCGCCCATGGAATAAATAACATTTTAATCGGAGGAAAACGAAATGCTTAAAATCGAACATCTGACAAAAACCTACGGCGAGAAAAAAGCCGTGGACGATCTTACCTTACATATTGCTCCCGGTGAAATCTACGGCTTTATCGGTCACAACGGCGCGGGCAAAACCACAACGCTTAAATCCGTGGTGGGCATTTTGCAGTTTGACGACGGGGAAATTATAATTAACGGAAAGTCAATACGCACCGCTCCGCTTGACTGTAAGCGGGACATTGCCTATATCCCCGATAACCCCGATTTGTACGATTATATGACCGGTATAAAATATCTTAATTTTATTGCTGATGTTTTCGGCGTGAGCGCCGCAGACCGCAAGGAGCGTATACGCAAATATTCGGAGCTTTTCGAGTTGACAGCCGATTTGGCACAGCCCATAGCTGCCTATTCCCACGGTATGAAGCAGAAATTGGCTATCATTGCGGCTTGGTTACATAGTCCTAAGCTTATTATTATGGACGAACCCTTTGTGGGGCTTGATCCCAAAGCCTCACATCTTCTTAAAGGTATGATGCGTGAGGTCTGCGACGAAGGCGGGGCCATCTTCTTCTCAACCCATGTGCTTGAGGTTGCCGAAAAGCTCTGCGACAAGGTGGCTATTATCAAGGGCGGAAGGCTTATCCGCTCGGGTACGATGGAGGATGTCAAGGGCGACGACTCTTTAGAGGAAGTATTCCTCGAACTGGAGGGAGAATCATGCTGAAGCTTCTTCTTAAAAAGCAGATGACCGAAATATTTCGTAATTATTTTTATAACCCTAAGAAAAATACAGCCCGTTCCAAGGCAGGGATTATTGGTTACATTATCCTGTTTATTGCTATAATGGCCGGTTTATTGGGCGGATTGTTTACATATCTGTCCATGATTTTGTGTGCTCCTCTGTACGCCGCCGGTATGGATTGGCTCTACTTTGCACTTATGGGACTGCTGTCTGTCCTGTTGGGCGTTTTCGGAAGCGTGTTTAACACCTATTCCTGCCTTTATCTCTCGAAAGACAACGACCTTCTGCTGTCAATGCCGATTTCCGTAAATGTGATTATGGCGTCCCGACTGCTTACCGTCTATCTTATGGGGCTTATGTATTCCATTGTTGTTATTCTCCCGGCGGTCATTGTTTACTGGGTCACCGCGACCGTATCGGCGGGTGTGATTTTCGGCGGTCTGCTTCTTATACTGCTTATCTCGGTCTTTGTTCTGACGCTATCCTGCGCCTTGGGTTGGGTTGTAGCCAAAATCAGCCTTAAGCTCAAAAACAAGAGCTTTATCACGGTTGTGGTTTCCTTGGCGTTTATTGTAGCATATTATTTCTTCTATTTTAAAGCCCAGACCGTAATTAAGGATTTGGTCGCCAACGCCGCCGCTTACGGCGAGAAAATTAAAGGCACAGCTTATCCGCTATACCTTTTTGGCAGGGTAGGGACGGGGGACGCTTTTGCTATGGCAGTTCTATCGGCAGTCATACTGGCTCTTTTTGGACTGATGTGGGCGCTGATTTCCCGTAGCTTTTTAAAAATAGCGACATCTTCGGGACAGACTGCTAAAAAGGCATACAAAGAAACTGCGGTAAAGCAGAAAAGCATTGCCACGGCACTTTTGGCAAAGGAATTTGGGCGATTTACCGCAAGTCCTAATTATATGCTCAACTGCGGTCTCGGTATTATTCTCCTGCCGATTGCAGGCATAATGCTACTCTGGCAGGGAGGAACCGTAATTTCGGTATTAAATGAGATATTCGTTGAACGGGCGGGCTGTGTCCTTATATTGCTCTGCGCGGCGGTATGTATGCTTGCCTCAATGAACGATATGGCGGCGCCCTCGGTCTCCCTTGAGGGCAAGAGCCTGTGGCTCATGCAGTCTCTGCCGGTAACACCGTGGCAGGTACTGCGAGCAAAGCTTGGTATGCAGCTGATTTTAACGGGGATTCCCGTGCTGCTTTGCACCGCCTGTATCGCTTTTATCTATCCCTTTACTCCCTTAGAACTGCTCTTGACGGTGCTTGTACCTATGTTATATGTCTTGTTTTCAGCGTTGTTCGGGCTGTTTTTAGGGCTTAAAATGCCCAACCTTAACTGGACGAGCGAAATCACCCCCATAAAGCAGAGTGCCTGTGTGACGATTGCTTTGTTCAGCGGTTTTGGATATACCGCCTTACTGTGCGCGGGCTTTATGCTCTTAAACGGCTGGAAGCTCGGCTTTGTCGGGTATATGAGCCTCTTCGGGGCGGTAACCTTGGCTTTGTGCGCCCTGCTTTACTTCTGGCTTAAAAAGAGGGGCAGTAAACTGTTTGCCGAGCTTTAGCGGAAAATGCGGGTGAATGTGATAAAAAACAAAACATGGAGTAATCTTGAAAAGGAGTTTGATAAAACAAAATATGTTCTTAATAACGAAGAATACGAAA
>JBJEOE010000020.1:0-4150 GCA_051880555.1 Acutalibacteraceae bacterium | reverse complement strand
CTTGCTTTTAGGCTGTTTTAAAAGCTCGGTCAAAACATTGCCGCGGTTAAGCATTTTTTTCGTGGATTCGTCAACGTCGCTTCCGAAGCGGGTAAATACCGCCATTTCACGGAACTGCGACAGCTCTATCCTAAGACTTCCCGACGCCTTACGCATAGCCTTGTGCTGAGCGGCTCTGCCTACTCGCGATACCGAAAGACCGACATTAACGGCAGGGCGCACACCGCTGTGGAAAAGCTCGGTTTCAAGGAAAATCTGACCGTCGGTAATGGAAATTACATTTGTCGGGATATACGCCGAGATGTTGCCGCCCATAGTCTCGATTATAGGAAGCGCGGTAATACTGCCGCCGCCTAATTCCTTAGCCATACAGGCGCTTCGCTCAAGCAGACGGCTGTGAAGATAGAAGACGTCACCCGGGAAGGCTTCGCGTCCGGGGGGTCTGTGTAAAAGCAGAGACATTGTACGGTAAGCCACTGCGTGCTTTGAAAGGTCGTCGTAAATAACAAGCACGTCCTTGCCCTCGTTCATAAAGCCCTCGGCAACCGCGCAGGCGGCATAGGGGGCTAAATACTGCATAGCAGGGCTGTCCGACGCGGTGGAAGCCACCACAAGGCTGTAATCCATAGCGCCCGCCGCTTTAAGCGTACCGATTATCTGCGCTATGTTGGACGCCTTCTGCCCTATCGCGCAGTATATACATATAACGTCCGAATTTTTCTGATTAATAATAGTGTCCAGCGCTATAGAGGTTTTACCCGTCTGGCGGTCGCCTATTATCAGCTCACGCTGACCTCTGCCTATCGGTATCATACTGTCTATAGCCAAAATTCCGGTTTCAAGCGGCTTATCAACGGGTCTTCTTTGCATAATAGTAGGCGCTGGTCGCTCGCAGGGCAGATATTCCTTAACCTCAAGCGGCATACCGTCAAGGGGTCTGCCTATAGGGTCGATAACCCTTCCCAAAAGCATATCGCCGACAGGGATTTCCGCTACTACGCCTGTCCCCTTTACGCTGTCCCCTACGTTTACCGAGTCGGAATTGTCCATAAGCACGGCACCCACGCCGTCCTCTTCAAGATCCAGCGCCATTCCGTAAACGCCGCCCTCAAACTCCAAAAGCTCGCCGTAAAGGCGGTCGGGAAGCCCCTTTACCCGAACAACGCCGTCGCCCACCGTCGCCACATAGCCGCAGCGGTAGACTATCGGTTCAACCTGAAATTCGGAGATACGCTTTTTTAAAAAGCCGCCGATTTCCTCCATCTGTATTTTAGGCACTTGATGCACCACCTTAGTTGCTAATCTGTTTTTGCATTTTCTCTATCTGGGAGGCAATGCTCAAATCGAATACTTCGCCGTCAATATCGGCGATAAAGCCGCCTATTATTCTGTCGTCGGTAACCTTTTCAAAGGTAAGCTCGCCCAATTTCTCGGTAAAGCCGTCGCATATGCGTTTATAGGTATTGTCCGACATATTAGAGGCGACGGTAATTGTCGCTGTTTTCATATAGCTCACCCTTGATATTTTTCAAAAAACGAATCGGCAATACGCATATTGTCCTCGTCGGTTACCTCGCGCGAAAGTACCTGCCTTGAAATATCAAAGGCAAGCTCCGCAATTTCGTCCTTCATCGAGGCGACCTGTGTTTCCCGCTCCCGCTTTGCGTTTTCGCGCGCCTTTTCGGTAATTTCCGCCGCGCTCTGCTTTGCCGAAGCAATAATTTCCGCCGCGCTCTGCTTTGCGGTACGCTCCGCTGTGTTTATTATTTCGGTCTCCTTAGCCTTGCTCTTTTCGGTAAGCTCCTTATATTTTAAAGCCTCCTCCTCGGCGGTCTGTCTCGCCTTTGCCGCGTCGCTAAGCTCCTTAGCTACCCGCTCCTTGCGGGCGTCAAGAAACTTTTTAACAGGCTTATAAGCAAGCCCGCGCACGATTACGAACAAAACGATAATATTAATTATATTTATTATCAAATCCTTTACGGCGTCCGATATAACTAATCCTTCCATAGCTGTCTCCGTTCCTTAGGCTTTTTACTTTGCCGCCAAAATAAGGGCTACAACGAACGCATAAATCGCGGTAGACTCCGCGAGCGCGCAGCCGAGAAGCAAAATCGCGTTAATCTTACCCGAAGCCTCCGGTTGGCGTGCAACCGCCTCAGCCGCCTTACCTGTTGCAATACCCATTCCAAGTCCTGCGCCTAATGCCGCAAGCATTGCCAATCCTGCACCGATAGCTGTCATTTTAAATTCCTCCAGTTGTTATTCAATAGCTTCGTTAATAAATGTCAGTGATAAAATAATGAAAATATAGGTCTGTATAAGCGGGTGGAACAGGTTAAAGTAAAGTCCTGCCACCGCGGGAATACCGCTTCCGTAGCCGCCCAGTACGGATTTAAGCAAATCCATTACTATCATACCGCCTATCATATTGCCGAAAAGACGGCAGGCAAGCGAAATCGGAACCGCAATATCGCTTAAAATCTTCATAGGGAAGATTACGGGCGTGGGCTTTGCAAGGCTTTTAATTCTGCCCCCTAAGCCCTTTTTCCTGACGCCGTAGATGTTAATGAGTACAAAGGTTATAAGTCCCATCGCGAGAGTTACAAGCAAATCCGACGTCGGAGGTCGGCACCCGATAAGCTCGGACGCGGCGCACATAACCATAAATACCGCAAGAGAAAACATATAGGGAGCAAGCTCGCCCGCATAATCGCCGACGGTATTCTTGGTGAAATTCTCCATTGCTTCAACCGCTAATTCCATAAGATTCTGAAAGCCCTTTGGATTATCAGGGTCGAACCTCGGAAAAATCGCAAACCTGAAAACAAGTCCCAAAACCAATATTACGGCAGTTATTATCCACATAACAAGGCTTGTTTTTGCGATTGAGAAGCCGAAAAGCTCGACCCTTTCGCTGAACATTTGGAACTCGACCTCAAGCCCAGATTCCCCGCTCCAAAGCGAGGTTATTGCGGTTCCTACAAAAAACCACGCCGCGATAACTGTCACGGCAAGCAAAAGCCGCGAGCGTTTTTTTAAATCCTTGGTTTGCCCGTGGTGCTTTATATGCGAATGTACCGCGCACCAGCCGATAAGCCCCAAAGCAAAAATCACCGCCGACAGCGCAAATTCAATTATCGTTACTGCCTTCGTTTTCACCATCTCCCGTAGCCGCGCTCCTTGCGCGAAGAGTATTTATTATAAACCAAACGGTAACGGTTACGGGAAGGCCTATCGCGTAGCCGATTACACAGCTGATAACATAATCCGGAAACAGAAATACCAACAGCATAGCCGCCGCCCCGTATGCAATAAGCTTAAGCATCATAAATACAGCCGCTTTTTGGTAATTCCCCTCAGTAAAGGAAAAAAGGGTGACCTTCAGCAAAAAAGCCTGTAACACACCGAAAACAAAAGCGATAACAGCCCCCGCCAAAGTATACACCCCTTTACAAATTTTCTGTTTTGATTTTAGTACTTTTTCATAATAAAGTCAATGCTGAATTTTCACAAATATAATCTTTATCTAAATTTTAAAACTGTTAATATTTTCACAAGTTATAAACCGCAGCTTTTTTATCTACTTTATATCCGTAAACTGCTTATTTTCAACCCTTACTATTCGGTCGCAAGCCTTAAGGCTTGTGTTCCTGTGGGTTATGAAAAGCACGGTTTTACCCGTCATATTTTTAATATTGGTAAGCACCTTTGTTTCGGTTTGCTCGTCAAGGGCGCTTGTCGCCTCGTCAAGCAGAAGCACGGGCGCGTCCGCAAGCAGAGCACGGGCAATGGAAATGCGCTGAATCTGACCCTCGGAAAGTCCAGCTCCCCTTTCTGACAGAACGGTGTCAAAGCCTTCGGGCAAGGAGGAAATATAATCGTAAATTTCAGCGGCGCGAGCGGCTTTTTCGAGTCTTTCCTCGCTTATTTCGGGGTTGCAGAGGGTAATATTATCCCTAACAGTGCCCGAAAGCACCATATTACCCTGCGGAACGTAGGAGAAAAGCCCACGGATAGAGGTATTAACCTCAATATCGCCGTTTACGGTAATATTGCCCGACTGCGGCTCGTAAAGTCCCAGCATAATCTTAAAGAGGGTGCTTTTTCCGCTTCCCGATTCACCCGTTATAGCGGTGATATGCCCTTTCTC
>JBJEOE010000019.1:0-21941 GCA_051880555.1 Acutalibacteraceae bacterium | reverse complement strand
GGATATTTAACACACTTACAAGACAAAAGCACGAATTTAAACCGATTACCGAAGGCGAGGTTAAAATTTACGCCTGCGGTCCTACGGTATACAACTATATTCATATCGGAAACGCGCGCCCCCTTTGCGTTTTTGACACCCTTCGCCGCTATTTTGAGTGGCGCGGTTACAAGGTGAATTTTGTTCAGAACTTTACCGATATTGACGATAAGCTAATTAAAAGGGCTAACGAGGAAAGCACCACTGTCCCCGACGTTGCCGAGCGTTATATAAAGGAATTTTGGACAGACGCTAACGGGCTTAACGTAAAAAAGGCGACTGTCAATCCCCGCGCCACCGAAAATATCGAGCAGATACAGAATATTATTTCGGCTCTTGTGGAAAAGGGCTACGCCTATGAATCGGGCGGCGACGTTTACTACCGCGCCACCAAATTTAAGGGCTACGGCAAGCTTTCACACCAGCCGCTTGAGGACTTAGAAGCGGGTGCGAGAATAGACGTCACCGAAATCAAGGAAGACCCGATGGATTTCTGTCTTTGGAAGGGTGCAAAGCCGGGCGAGCCTTATTGGGAATCGCCTTGGGGCAAGGGCAGACCGGGCTGGCATATTGAGTGCTCGGCAATGGCGTGCCGCTATTTAGGCAAGACAATAGACATTCATTGCGGCGGGCTTGACCTTATCTTCCCCCACCACGAAAATGAAATTGCCCAGAGCGAGGCGGCGAACGGCTGTGACTTCGCCCATTACTGGATGCATAATGGCTTCATCAACGTTGACAATCACAAGATGTCAAAGTCACTTAATAACTTTTTTACCGTCCGCGATGTTGCGGAAAAATTCGGCTATGAGCCGATTCGCTATATGATGGTGTCAAGCCATTACAGAAGCCCGATTAACTACTCGGTTGACGTAATAGAGCAGGCGAAAAACTCCCTTGAAAGGCTTTACACCTGCCGCGATAATATCGATTTTGCCCTTAAAAATTCCGAGGACGGCGGTGAAGTTCCCGCATTTGTGGAGCAGAGAAAAGAAGAATTTATCACCGCTATGGAGGACGACCTTAACACAGCAGACGCGCTTGCGGCAATATTCAGCCTTGTTCGCGATATTAACACCGCGATTGCAAACGGTGCAAATAAGACGGCATTAGAGGCTTTCGCCGATATGTTTGACCAACTAACGGGCGTTTTAGGTCTTGTTTACAACCGCAAAACCGAAGCGCTTGACAGCGAGATAGAGGAGCTTATTGAAAAGCGCACCGCCGCGAGAAAGGCAAAGGACTTTAAAACCGCCGACGAAATTCGCGATAAGCTAAAGGAAATGGGAATTATATTAGAGGACACCCCGCAGGGCGTAAAATGGACGAGAAGCTGATTAAAAAGGAGCCGTTAGGCGGCGGGTTTTTCGTTTACGTTTCGCCGCGACACACCTTCGGGACAGACGCGGTCTTGCTTGCCGATTTTGCTTCGGCGCGAAAAAAGGATACTCTTGTCGATTTAGGTACCGGATGCGGAATAATTCCCCTTTTGATGCTAAGGGAGGGGAATTTGCAAACCGCCGTGGGGGTGGATATTTCCCCCGAGGCGGCGGCGCTTGCTAAGCGGACAAGCCGTGAGCTTAAAACCGATAATTTCACGGTTTTAAACAGCGATTTAAACGACCTTAAAGGGAAAATAAGCTTCGGCTGTCACACCCTTGTCACCTGTAACCCGCCCTATAAAGCCCCCAACGGCGGGCTTAAGAATCCCGACGAAGTAAAGGCGACCGCGCGGCATGAGGTTGACTGTACCCTACGCGATATAATTTCGGTATCGGCTCGGCTTTTGCAGACCTCGGGCAGACTATGTATCTGCCACAGACCCGAACGTCTTGCGGAATTAATGGACTTAATGCGGGAGTACAAATTAGAGCCAAAGAGACTTCGCCTTGTCTGTCAAAGAAAGGGCGAGGAGCCGTGGCTTGTGCTTATAGAGGGTAAAAAATGCGCCAATACGGGGCTTCGCATTTCGCCGACACTTTACGTTGAGGAAAACGGCGGGTTTTCGCCCGAAATGATAAAAATTTACGGCGCTTATAAGGAGGCGTACCTATAATGTCAGGAAAGCTTTATGTTGTCGGTACGCCGATAGGAAATCTTGAGGATTTCAGCCCCCGCGCCGTGCGGATATTGAGTGAAGCCGACTTTATCGCCGCAGAGGACACGCGGGTGACGGTAAAGCTGTTAAATCATTTTGATATTAAAAAAGAAATGCTCTCCTATTACGAGCATAATAAAAATGCTAAAGGAAATCTTATAATTGAACGCATTTTAAAGGGTGAAAATTGCGCGCTGGTATCCGACGCGGGTATGCCCGCCATCTCAGACCCCGGCGAGGACTTGGTAAGAGCCGCCCACGGGGCGGGAATAACGGTCGAGTCCGTACCGGGACCCAGCGCCCTTGTAACCGCCCTTGCGATTTCGGGAATGGAGAGCGGAAGATTTTGCTTTGAGGGCTTTTTGTCGGTCAATAAAATCAGTCGCAAAAGGCACTTAGACGAGCTTAAAAATGAAAGGCGTACAATGATTTTTTACGAGGCGCCGCACAAGCTTAACGCGACCCTTAGGGATATGCAAAGGGTTTTCGGCGACCGTAAAATTGCGCTTGTGAGGGAGCTTACAAAGATTCACGAAACGGTTTTTACCACCACCCTTTCGGGGGCGGCGGAGTATTACGCCGCCAATCCGCCCAAGGGCGAGTTTGTTTTGATTATTGATGGGAAAAAAGAGGAAGTGGACGACCAGTACACCCTCGAGGACGCGGTAAAGCTTGCAAAAAGACTTGCGAACGAGGGCAAATCAACCTCGTCGGCGGCAAAGGAAGCGGCGGAAATTTCGGGAATAAAAAAGGGCGACATATATAAGGCGCTTATAGGATAATTAAAAAACAGGTGTGGGTATGGAAAATAACAACGATCTATTCGAGTTTTTAAATGAAGATATTTATTCCTCCGCGGCGGAGGAGCATTACGAGGATATTGTAAGTGATTCAGGGCTTAAGGGTAAGCATTACGCCAAGAAAAAGCGCGGAAACCGCTTAACCCTTTGGTGGGGAAGGCGCAAAAAATGGCAAAAGCGGACTATGATTGCCTCTTTATCGGTAGTGCTTGTATTTACCCTCGCGGCGGGAATATTTCTTAATATATTTGATTATAACTATAACGAGATCACCTCAAATCCCGAGGAATTGGGCTTTGAAACCGTTATCGATAAAAAAATCGTAAACGTTGCCCTTTTCGGCATAGACGCCCGTGAGGTCGGTTCATTTAAGGGACTTTCGGACAGTATAATGATACTAAGCCTTAATACCGAGACCAAAAAGGTCAAGGTTATTTCGGTTATGCGCGACAGCTTGGTTCCCATTACCTACAATGGGAAAACAGTATACGGAAAGATAAACAGCGCCTATTCAAAGGGCGGACCTGAGCTTGCGATTAAAACCCTTAACACCGTATTCGGACTTGATATTTCGGAATACGCAACAGTTAATTTCTACGGAATGTCGGATATTATTGACGCCGTGGGCGGCATTGACGTAACCCTTACGGAGGGCGAGCTTAACGCTTACGGCTATGTGAACGGAGTAAAGATTTATTGGGGCTTAAACGGCTGTATTGAGGAGCAATGCGCCTATATGGGGCTTAACGCAAGGGATTATTACGTTAAAGAAGCGGGACTTAAGCACCTGAACGGCGTTCAGGCGGTTGCCTATGCGCGAATAAGACACGCCGCGAATATTGAGGGAACCAACGACGATTATGGCAGAACCGACCGCCAGCGCTATGTTATGGAACAGCTTTTCAATAAGGCTGTCACCTTAAACACAACACAGTATATAAGTCTTGTAAAGTCGCTTATTCCCTGCAGCGAAACCTCGCTTTCTTATTCAGATATTATGGGGCTTGCGGTTAATATTCTGCTTTCCTCGCCCACCTTTGAGCAAAGCCGTATTCCCCTCACCGAATATCAGATTGGCTCTAAAAGCGTCTCGGGCTACGGCTCCTGCGTTTACTATGATTTAGATTATGCCTCAAAGCTTCTCAAAGCCTTTATTTACGATGATATAGCACCCGAGGATTATATGGAGACAAACGGCATTGAGAAAAACGATTGGTATGCGAATAGGTATTCAAGCCAAGGCGGTTCTTCTTCGAGCAAGATCTCTTCCTCTTCATCAGCAGATTCTTCCTCCTCTGTTTCCTCCTCAAAGCCGAGCAGTTCATCCTCTTCGAGCTCGCAGAAGCCGTCATCAAGCAGCGATACGGTAAGCGGGGATGAAGACTCTAAGAATACGGGCACCTCGGAGCCGTCAAACTCCTCGGACGAATCTTCCCTCCCATCGGACAGCGAGCCTTCTTCATCTTCGGAGAAGGAATCATCGTCGACGCCTGAAACACCCGAAACCCCCGACAAGCCGACAACTCCGTCTGAAACAGATACCTCGCACGAGACGTAATCACCTTTTAAAAGGAGCAAAGATATATGCCCGAAAATTTATATCAAGCGGTCTGGATTTTTCTTGTCTATGCGTTTTTAGGCTGGTGCGCCGAGGTGGCGTATGCGGCGGTGCATCACGGAAAATTCGTAAACCGCGGCTTTTTAAACGGACCCGTTTGTCCCATTTACGGGGTTGGAATGCTTGTTGTCGTGACCCTTTTATGGGGGTTAAGGCATAATCTTATTCTGCTGTTTTTAGGCTCGGCGGGGCTTACGACCACCCTTGAATACGCGACGGGCTTAATACTCGAAAGGTTTTTTCACGATAAATGGTGGGATTATTCCAATAAGCCCTTTAACGTAAAGGGCTACATATGTCTTGAATTTACTATTTTGTGGGGGCTTGCGGCGGCGTTTGTTGTTGGAGCGGTTCACCCGTTTGTCTTTATGATTATCAATAAAACCCCCTTTGTATTCGGAGTAATATTAATGTCGGTATTGCTTGCGGCCTTTGTTACCGACCTTGTGATAACCGTCACCGAGCTTGTTAAGCTTCCGAAAAAGATGGGCGCTATGCTGGAGGCCGAAAGGGCGCTTAAAGCGATTTCGGACAAAATCGGCGAAAATATAAGCGATACGGCGATTGCCGCAAAGGAAAAGGGCAACGAGCTTGCAGAGGAGAGCAAGCCGCGCCTTGAGGAATTAAAGGCGGAATATGAGCAAAAGGCGGCGGAATACAAGCGTCGGTTTGAAAACCGCGGCTTTGTTCCAAAGCGTATTTTCAAGGCGTTCCCAAACCTTAAAAGCGGACGTTATAAGGTGATTTTTGAACGCTTTGCGGATTTTAAGGAGAAATTCAACGATGAAAAAGACGGCGTGTGAAAGCTGTGCCAATTATGTCTACGACGAGGAAAGCGACTGTATGTACTGTGAAATAGAGCTTGACGAAGACGAAATGCAGAAATTTTTATCCTCGCAAACCTATAACTGTCCGTATTTCGATTTGTACGACGAATACGGCATTGTAAGAAAGCAAAATTAGGAGTATTATATGTTCTATGCATATCTTATTATAAGCGCGGCGCTTATACCTATTCTCGACAACTTTTTTGAAATTTTAAGACATTCCTATTCGTGGTGGCTTGTACCCCTGCTTTTTGTCGGCTTCTTTTTAGGGCTTGTAATTATTCATATGCTCATTACGGTAGTTTGGATTATGACAATAAGAACCGACCGCCCCGTTAAAAACGGTAGAGCGTTCAGGCGGTGGATAATTCTCACCGTCCCGCTTTTAATGAAGCTTTTTAGGGTAAAGGTAAACGCAACGGGGGTTGAAAAGGTGCCCCAAGACGGCAGAATGTTGTTTGTTTGCAACCATCAGCACGATTTTGACCCTGTAATTATACTTTCGGTTTTTCCCGAATATGAAATAGGGTTTATCGGGAAAAAGGAAATATACAAAACGATGCCGCTTATCGGCAAGGCGATGCACGGACTGCATAGCCTGCCTATTGACCGCGAAAACAACCGCGAGGCGGCAAAAACCGTTATCGAGGCGGCACGGCTTTTAAAGGAGGATAAGGCGTCCATAGGGCTTTTCCCCGAGGGCTATGTAAGTAAGTCCTGCGAGCTTTTGCCCCTTAGAAACGGCTCGCTTAAAATCGCCTTACGCGGGAATGTTCCGATAGTTGTCTGCGTTTTAAACAACACGCGGGAAATACCAAAGCGTATGTTTCTTCGCCATACCGACATTGAATTTAGAGTGTTAAGCGTTATTTATCCCGAGGATTATAAGGATTTAACCACCGTGGAGCTGGGCGACAGGATTCACGCAGAGATGAAAACGGCGCTTGACGAAATACGGGGAAAATAGGATATGTCCGAACAGAAAAAACGGCGGGAAATTTAGTCCCGCCGTTATCTAATGTATAAAATCAAAATTTGTAGGGCAGGGGCTTGCTCCTGCCGATTAAAACGTTAGATGTCAGACGGCGGGAGCAAATCCCGCCATTTTCTAATATCTGTTTTTTATTCCTTAACAATTAAAATCCCGACCGCAACGCCTATTACGGCGGCGAAAACGGGAAGTCTTGAACGTGAGAGATAGGCCGAGTCGGGTAAAAGCTCGCCGAAAACTACATACAGCATCGCGCCAGAGGCAAGGCTTAAGGAAAGCGAGAGCCATAGCGGACTTAAAGCGCCTAAGAAAAAGCCCGCCGCCGCGCCTAACACTGTGGGCGCGCCCGCAAGGGAGGTAAGGAGTACGGCAGTACAGCGTTTCATTCCGCCCGAAATCAGGGGAACCGCCATAGCCATTCCCTCGGGGATATTGTGAAGCCCGATTACCGCCGCGACCGCCGCTTGACTTAAGGTAAAACCGATTTGCGGGTCTGCGCCCACATACGCTGCGCCGATTACCATACCCTCGGGAAAATTGTGGAGAGCTATCGCCGCCGCCGTTACAACTCCGCCGATAAAAAGCCTTTTTTCCACAATACCGTCGATATTCCCGCACTCCTTTATAAGGGAAAAACGGGCGGCAATATCGTTCAAAAGGAAAACCGACGAGAAACCGAGAATAAGCCCTAACAGCGAAAGGACAAGCCCTCCGTTTCGGAGAGCCTCAGGGATAAGGTCGGAAAAGACAAGCGAGAGCATAACTCCCGCCGCAAAATTTAAAAGGACGGCAACTGTTTTTTCGGAGCCGCCCTTAAAAAGTGCGCCGAAAAGCCCGCCGAGTCCCGTGCCGCAGACCCCTGCAACTAAGGTTATTGTTATGACGTACGGCAAAATATTCACCGAAATCAGCCCCTAAACATTAGGCTGACGAGAAAATCCCATCAGCCTCGCTTAAAGGATTAAAGCGCTAAAACCGCAAAATCCTCTTTATTTAAGTTTAGTACGCCGTTCTTCGGTTTATTACCGAAAATTACCTTTGCGGAATTAAATTTTTCGGGAATTTCAAGCTCGCAAGGCTCGTTGCCGCGATTTACGGCAACCAAAACCTCGCTTTTCCGCTTTTTGCGAATGTATGCAATTCCGCCCTCATTAGCGTATACGGGTATAAAATCGCCCGACTTAAACGCGGGACAGCTCTTTCTGAATTGTCCCAATTTCTTATAAAAATCGGTAAGCTCTTTATCTTCCTTGCCCCAGGGAAAGGCGGCGCGGCAAAACGGATCGCCGTAGCCGCTCATTCCCGCCTCGTCTCCGTAATAAAGGGAGGGCACGCCCGGCATTGTGTACTGAAGCACAGCCGCAAGCCTTAAAAGCTTAGCCCCGTGGGCATATTCCTCGGGGTTAAGGGTCTGCCTCGACTGCCATTCGCGGTCGCCTGTTTCGCCGTATTTTGCAAGGCGGGTCAGAATACGGGCAGTGTCGTGTGTGCCTATATGGTTCATCATAAGCTTTGCCGCCTGCGGGGGATAGTTTTCAAGCAAATCCTCGGCGGTATCTAACAAATCCTGCGCGACGCCCCCCTTAACAAAGGAGATTATCGCCTCTGCAAGCGGATAATTCATAACCGAGTCAAGCTGTTTTCCGCGAAGAAAGCGGCGGCGGCTGCCGTAGCTTATCTTATTTGTCGCGTCCTCCCAAACCTCGCCTAAAAGGTAGTTTTCTTCACCCTCCGCCTTAACCGCAAGGCGAATTTTGTCGAGAAATGAATCGGGAAGCTCGTCCGCAACGTCGAGCCGCCAGCCCTTTATTCCCTTTTTAAGCCAGTACCTGATAACGCCGTTTTCGCCCGTGATAAAATTAGAATAGGATAAATCATCCTCCTCGGTTTCGGGGAGGGAGGGAATACCCCACCAGCAGGCGTAGCCTGTCGCATAGTTGCCGAATTTGTACCAGCTGTGGTAAGGGGAATCGGGAGAATTTGCCGCTCCGACGGTATGATAGCGGTTTTTTATGTTGAAATAGCGGCTGTCGTCTCCCGTGTGGGAGAAAACGCCGTCCAAAATCACCGAAATACCGTGATTTTTTGCCTCTTTTATTAGGGAGACTAAATCCTCCTCGGTGCCAAGGGTTGGGTCAATTTTCATATAGTCCGCGGTGTTGTAGCGGTGGTTGGAGTGCGCCTCGAAAATGGGGTTAAGATATATACAGGTGACCCCCAGCTCCTCCAAATAACCGAGCTTTTGCTCTATTCCCTTAAGGTCGCCGCCGTAATAGTCGTTGCCCAAGGAGCATTTCGCCCTTGTTTGGCGGTATTCGGGCTGTTTTGACCAGTCATTACAAATAAAGCGGTCCTCGGGGACGCCCTTTTTAGGAACGCCCGAATTATAAAATCGGTCGGGAAAAATTTGATAGATAAGCCCGCCGTCAAGCCATTTTGGGGTTTTGTAGCCGCGGTCATAGACCGTTTGCTGCCACCAGTCCCCCTCGCTTGCGACAATACCTAAGGAATGTCCGTACTTCACCACACGAAATTCGCCGTAATCGCTGGTGTACCTGAACTGATACCAATAAAGCCCCTCGGAAAGGGTTATTTCACATTCGTAAAAGCGGTAGCCGTCAAGCTCCTCGCCCGCGGTCATTCTTGCCTCACGCACGGTTTCGCCGCTGTCGTCCCTAAGCAGTAAAAACGCCGCGTGAACGTGAGCGTCATTATGCAACAACAGCTTTAGCCGAAGGGTTTCCCCTTCGGCTAAGGCTCCTAATTTATTGCGGTAAAGCGGGTTTCTTGAATCAAAAGGATAGTGCTGCATATATTACTTGACGGGCTTTAAGTGCCAGATATTCTGGGCGTAATCGTTTATAGAACGGTCTGCCGAGAAGATGCCCGATTTTGCAATATTAACAAGCGACATCTTATTCCACTTTTCGCGGTTGGCGTAAAGTGCGCTCGCCTTTTTCTGGGCGTTCTGATAGTCTGCGAAGTCCGCAAGCGCCATATAGCGGTCGTGGTTCTTAAGGGAGTTGTAAATACTGTCAAACGGCTGTCCTGCGATGCCCTTGCCGATAAAGTCGAGGGCATCCCTTAATACAGGGTTGTTGTTGTAATACTGCGCGGGGGAGTAGCCGTTCTTCTGGAGAGAGAGAACCTCGGGGGTCTGCATTCCGAAGATAATAATATTATCATCGCCGACAGCCTTGTGAATCTCAACGTTCGCGCCGTCCTCTGTACCCAGAGTAATCGCGCCGTTCATCATAAGCTTCATATTGCCGGTGCCGCTCGCCTCGGTGGAAGCAAGCGAAATCTGCTCGCTTATATCGGCGGATGGAATCATAAGCTCAGCCAATGTTACGCGGTAGTCCTCAAGGAACAGGATTTTAAGCTTGTCGTTTACGGTGCGGTCATTGTCGATAACCGTCGAAAGCTTGTAAATCATCTGAATAATCTCTTTTGCAAAGAGGTATCCCGCCGCCGCCTTTGCGCCGAAGATATAGGTCTTGGGGGTAAAGTCGGCATTCGGATTGTTCTTTAAATAGAGGTATTCCGAAATGATGTTAAGGGCGTTAAGGTGCTGACGCTTGTATTCGTGGAGCCTCTTAACCTGCATATCGAAAATAGAGTCGGGGTTTAAGACAACAGAGGTCTTATCCTTGACGTAATCGGCAAAGCGAACCTTGTTTTGGCGCTTAATCGCCTCTAATTTTTCGAGCACCGCGCCGTCGTCCTTAAACGCCATAAGCTTTTCAAGCTCGGAAGCGTCCTTAATAAAGCCGTTGCCGATAAGCTCGGTAAGATAGGCGGTAAGCTCGGGGTTAGCCTGACAGAGCCAACGCCTGTGGGCGATACCGTTGGTAACGTTGGTGAACTTTTCGGGGGTCATCTTCGCATAGTCGGTGAAAAGCTCGTTGACAAGAATTTCGCTGTGGAGCTTGGAAACGCCGTTTACGGTGTGGCAGGCGGCAACGCAGAGGTTAGCCATTCTGATAACGCCGTTCTGAATAATCGCGGTGCGCTCAACGGTGGCGGGGTCGCCCGTGCGGGAGAGAACCTCGCCCCTGAAGCGGCGGTCGATTTCCTTGATTATCTGATAAATACGGGGAATACGCTCCTTGATAAGCTCAACGGGCCAGCACTCAAGCGCCTCGGACATAATGGTGTGGTTGGTGTAGGCAACCGTGCGGGTAACTAAATCCCAAGCCTTGTCCCAGCCGTAGCCGCACTCATCAAGCAAAAAGCGCATAAGCTCGGGGATAGAGAGGGTCGGGTGGGTGTCGTTAATGTGAATCGCAACCTTGTCGGGCAGGTTGTCGAGTGTGTTGTACTTCCTTAAATGGCGGTTTAAAATATCCTGAACCGACGCCGAAACGAGGAAATACTGCTGACGAAGTCTTAATGACTTGCCCTCGATATGATTATCCTCGGGATAAAGCACCTTTGAAATGGTCTCGGTCATAGCGCGCTGTTCAAGTGCGCGTACATAGTCGCCCTGATTAAATGCGGACATATCGAAGTCCTGACATTCCGCGCTCCAAAGACGAAGCACGTTTACGGTCTTGCCGTCCTTTCCCGCAACCATAAGGTCATAGGGAATTGCGTGAACGGTGTGGTAGCCGGTATGCTCAATGTGGTGATAGCTGCCGTCCCACCATTCGTTAATCTTGCCGTCAAAATTAACGTCTACCGCCGAGGTCGGGCGCTGTTCAAGCCATACGCCGCCGCCGGGAAGCCAGAAATCGGGCATCTCGGTCTGCCAGCCCTCAACTAACTTCTGACGGAAAATACCTAATTCATAGCGAATACAGTAGCCCATTGCGGGATAGCTGCCTGTTGAAAGCGCGTCTAAGAAGCAGGCGGCGAGACGACCTAAGCCGCCGTTGCCGAGACCCGCGTCGGGCTCGAAATCGTAAAGGTTATCAAGCTTTACCTTAAACTTTGCAAGCGCCTTAGACATAGTATCGGTAAGGTCTAAGTTGTAAAGATTGTTTTTAAGGGAGCGACCCATCAAAAACTCCATACTGAGGTAATAAACGGTTTTTGCCTCCTGCTCGTCAACCGACTTTTTAAATTCGGCGCGGCGATCGTTCATTATCTCAAGTAGAACCAGTACGCAGGCCTTATAAAAAAGCTCGTCTGAAGCTTGAGACGGCGTTACGCCGAAATTATGCGATAGCTTGCGCTCAATCATCGAAGCTAACGCAGTAGCAGTATATTTAGTCATTACAGCATCTCCTCTTTGCTTTATTTCCGATAATAACACTTAAGGCTATTATATATCAATTATAATACAATATTCAAAAACTTTTTTCAAGATATAACTGCAACTATATTTTGGCGAAATATTGTGCGTTTTGTATACAAAACGCACAGAAAATACAAAAAAACACAAAAGTTTCGTGATTTAGCACAATTAAAGCCATAAATTGCAATATAGTAAAGGGCTTCCTGTCGGAAGCCCTACCGTTAAATTTCGTCCGAGCCGTCACATTCGAGGTAATCGCCCTCAATACGGTTTTGATTAGCGAAACGATCAATGAGAACAAGCGCTCCTATAACCGCGGCAAAAACGGCGAAAGCAGACGCCATAACCTTTAAAAACGTTTTCATATTACAGCCCACCTTTCTATATGTATATACATTATATCATCATTTTGCAAAAATGTCAATTACATAAAGGGGGCAAATATATGCAGTATTGACTGTTTAATACGCATAGGTATCGGGCGTTTTTTCCAGTCCTCTATTTTGATTTCCTGCGACAGGGCAATGGTTTTTTGAAATTCCTCTTTAATGTCAAGCACCGTGCCGTTGTCGCAAATCCATACGCCGCACTCAAAGTGGAAAACAAAGCTTCGGTAGTCCATATTTACCGTGCCGACAGTGGCTATTTTATCGTCGGAGACAAAGAGCTTTGAATGGATAAAGCCGGGGGTGTATTCGTAAATTTTAACCCCTGCCTCCAAAAGCTCTAAATAATTGTACTGGGTAACGGGGTGAACATACCATTTATCGGGGACGTGCGGGGTTATTATCCTTACATCAACGCCCGATTTTGCCGCCATTCTAAGCGCCGCGGTCATAGTATTATCTATAATAAGGTAGGGGGAGGTTATATAAACATACTTCTGCGCGGTGTTAAGTATCTGCATATAAATGCCCTCGGCGGGGTTTTTATCGTTAAGCGGGTCGTCGCAGTAGGGAAGCACAAAGCCGTCGTTCTCGCAGGGAGCGTCGGCGAAAAGGGAGTTAATATCAAGCTCCTCCTTTGTCGTGAACTCCCACATACAGCAGAACATTGCAAGTAAGCTTCTTACCGCGGCACCTTTAAGCATTATACCGCTGTCGTGCCAGTGACCGAAGCGCACCATACGGTTTATATATTCGTCGCCTATATTAAAGCCGCCTGTAAACGCGGTTTTACCGTCGATTACCACGATTTTGCGGTGACTGCGGTTATTCATAAATATATTCATCGAGGGCTTTATCGGGTTAAATACCGAAACGGAAATGCCCTCGGCGCGGAGATTTTTAATAAAATCCTTGTGCTGGCGCTTTATAGAGCCGAAATCGTCGAAAATAATCTTAATATCAACGCCTTCCCCCGCCTTGTGGACAAGTATTTTGTGTATCTCTTCCCACATATATCCCTCGGCGAGGATAAAAAACTCCATAAAAATGTATTTTTCCGCCCTTTGAAGCTCGACAAGCATCTTTTCGAGTATTTTTTCGCCGGGGCATAGGTACTCGGTTTCGGTTCGGTCATAGAGCGGGTAGCCCGACTCGCCCGAAAGATAATCCGCCTGACGGGAATGGAACATATCGTAATAGCGAAGTCGCTCTCTTGTACGCGGCTCCTCCTTTAAATAGGGAAGATAGTGGGACTCGCACCTTTCCATTTTACGGCGCAAATGGGGCAAAACCCTGCCGCCGCCCCATAAAAGGAATACCGAAATACCGAAAACGGGAAAGAGCAGTATAAATATTATCCAGGCGATTTTGTGGTCGGGATTTCCCCGTCGGTTAAGAATGCAGATAACGGTAAAGGTACCCGCTATCATAGAGAGGGCGTAAAGCGCCACCGATTTCGCGGTAATGTCGTAAAGCACATAAAAAAGAAAGGTCAGCTGTAATAACAGAAGCAACGCCGAAATAATAATTCTTGTCTGTATTCTTAAGCCGCGCTTGCGTTCAGACATTTTTTTCACCTCTAAATAATATTGCACCTATTATAACACAAAAGGCAAAATTTTGCAAATATAATAAATTATTGTAAAACTGCTTGTTTTCGACAGCTTTTTTTGTTATAATAAAAAAATAAAATAATTAATACGGAGGCGCGTTATATTATGGTCAACGAAAAATATGAATTATGGTGCAAAAAGGCTGTAAAGGACGCCGATTTGGTAAAGGAGCTTGAAGGCATAAAGGGCGACGCAGAAGCGATTTCCGACGCCTTCTACAAGGACCTTGAATTCGGCACGGGCGGACTTCGAGGAGTTATCGGAGCGGGAACCAACCGTATGAACGTGTATACGGTGGGCAAGGCTTCTCAGGGTCTTGCGGCATATGTTAATTCGGTTTCCGAAAACGGAAGAATTGCCGTCGCCTATGACAGCCGCATTAAAAGTGATCTTTTTGCAAAAACCGCGGCTTCTATTTTCGCCGCCAACGGCATTAAGGTGTATATTTATAAGGAGCTTATGCCCACGCCTATGCTTTCATTTGCCGTAAGAAGGCTTAACTGCGACGCGGGCGTGGTCGTAACCGCGAGCCACAACCCCGCTAAGTACAACGGCTACAAGGCTTACGGACCCGACGGCTGTCAGTTAGGTCTTGAAGCGGCGGATTACGTGCTTTCAATTATGAATAAGGTCGATATTTTCGATGATGTTAAGACGGTTGATTTCGATAAGGCTGTCGAGGAGGGCAAGATTGAGTATATCGGCGACGATATTATCGAGGAATACCTAAACTGCGTGCTTGCCTGCCGCGTGGCTCCTAAGGCAGACGTTGAATCCTTAAAGGTTATTTACACCCCGCTTCACGGCAGCGGCAACAAGCCCGTAAGAAGCATTTTAAAGAAAATCGGAGTTACCAATGTGACGGTAGTTCCCGAGCAGGAGCTGCCCGACGGCAACTTCCCGACCGCGCCCTACCCGAACCCCGAAATCCGTCAGGCGTTTGAGTGCGCCTTAAAGCTTGCGGACGAGGTTAAGCCCGATTTACTTCTTGCGACCGACCCCGACTGCGACCGTGTGGGAATAGCGGTTCCGGACGGCGGCGAGTATAAGCTCCTTTCGGGTAACGATGTCGGCGCATTACTGCTTGATTTCGTGCTTGCGAGAAGAACCGAAAACGGCACGTTACCTAAAAACCCGATTGCGGTTAAAACCATAGTCACAACCGAGCTTTGCCGCAAAATTGCCGATAGCTACGGCTGTGAGCTTATCGACGTGCTTACGGGCTTTAAGTTTATCGGAGAGCAGATAACAATGCTCGAAGAAAAGGGCGAGGAGGACCGCTACATCTTCGGCTTTGAGGAAAGCTACGGCTACTTAGGCGGCACCTATGTCCGTGATAAGGACGCGGTTATCGGCTCAATGCTTATCTGCGAAATGGTTGCCTTTTACAAGGAGCAGGGCAAGAACCTTATCGAGGTGCTTGACGGTATTTATAAGAAGTTCGGCTATTATTTCTGTGCTCAGAAGAGCTTTACCTGCGAGGGCGAGAGCGGTATGAAGCAGATTAAGGGCATTATGGAGACCCTTAGAAACGAGCCGCCCGCCGAGATTAACGGCTCAGCGGTGGTTAAGTTTGACGATTACGATACCTCGGTCAGCCACGATCTTAAAAACGGCGGCGAGAAGAAAATTACCCTCCCGCGCTCTAACGTGCTGTGCTTCTATATGGAGGATGGCTGTTCCTTAATCGTGCGCCCATCGGGCACCGAGCCTAAGATTAAGCTTTATCTCGGCGCGGTGGGCGAAACCGAGCCCGCGTCCAAAGCAAAGCTTGAGGGTCTCGGCGACAGCGGAACAAAGCTTTTGGGATTTTAAAAATTAATTTAAAATACAAATCGGACTTCCCTGAACGGGAGGTCCGATTTTGCTTAGCGTAATCAAATGTCCGAAATACGGAACGGATAAATCCGTTCCCTACGAAATTAGACTGTATACATTAGATATGTATTTTCGCAAGCAGTTTTCTTACATATAGGGAAAGGAGGAATGCCGCGGCAACCGAGATTACGTCCTTGATAAGATACGGCGCGGAGACCATAAGAAACGAGGAAGCAATATTTGTCTTGTAAACTATAGCGAACTGGATAACGCCTAAAACGTGGCATACAACAAGACCGCCTAAACCTACAAGCAACTTTAACGCCTTATTTTTGATAAGTAGCGATACGCCGCAAAGCAAGGTGAATAATATAAAGCCGAAAATAAAGCCGCCACTTGCGCCGAAAAGTACCTGCACTCCGCCCTTAAAGCCTGAAAATACAGGAACGCCGACGGTTCCGAGCAGGACGTATGTAATTATCGAGGCAAGACCCCATTTTACACCTAAAACATAGCCGCACAGCGCTACCGCAAAGGTTTGGAGGGTCAGCGAAACCTGTGTGGGCATAGGTATCGCTATCTGTGAGCATACTACCGTAAGGGCGGTAAACAACGCCGCGGTGACAAGGCTCAGTGTGTTTTTCTTTGCCGATTCATTCATTTTGGGTACCCCTTTAAATTGTTTTGATACATTGTACACCCAAAAAGAAGAATTGTCAACCTTAAAATTAATATAGGTTGACAATTCTTTAAATCTTTAAGTTGCTTCAACGAATAACGGGACTTATCCCCCGAGACCGAAGCTTACCGACAGCGCCTTATCGACCAAGCCCATTGAGCCTGTGTCAAGACTGCCCATCTTTTCCTTAAGTCTCTGCTTGTCTATGGTGCGAACCTGTTCGAGCAATACAATAGAATCCTTGGCAAGTCCGCACCCGTCGGCGTGAACCGAAATATGGGTGGGAAGATTAGTTTTGTCCCGCTGGCTGGTAATAGCGGCGGCTATAACTGTAGGGCTGTATTTGTTGCCCACATCGTTCTGGACTATAAGTACGGGTCTTATGCCGCCCTGCTCAGACCCGACAACCGGACTTAAATCGGCATAGTATATTTCTCCGCGCTTGATATTCATTCCTGTTTCACACTCCGAATGTAATTATGGATGACGGAAAGCGCAGGCCTGTTTTAAATCGCCCATCCGTCAGGCTAATTATATTTTTGCCTGTCTTTCCCGAAATTAATCAAATAAATTTCAACACTATATAATATGTTTATATAATGCGGAGTGTGAAAGGAGGGGTAGGGCTTATCCGTGCAGGTTTGTGCCGATAAAGCCGACCTCTTTAAAGTCGTTCATATTATGACGGATTATGTAATCAATGTAGGACGCAACCATTTTTGCCGTAAGCTGATAACCCATAGGATTCAAATGACCGAGCAGATAGAAATTTTCTTTGAATTTTTCGTCATATTTCGGTGCGTATTTAAGAAGGTCTATAACATAGGTGTTGTCGAATTTTTCGGCAAAATCGTAAAGGAGTTCTGCGTGAGCCTGCTTTTCCTTGATTTTTGAATCGCTTTCTCCCTCGTCCGCCATGGTCATAAGGAAAAATTTTGCTCGGGGCTGAATTTTCTTTAAACGCTGTATTATTTCGGCGTAATATCCAGCAAAATTTTTCTTATTATTCTTATAATCCGAAAAATCCACATCGCTTACCGAGCCTAATTCCGGATTTTGCCACATATCGTTCACGCCGAGAGCGATTATATAGCATTGAGAGGCGTATTTCGGATTCCAGAAGCCGTTTGCCTCGGCAAAGCTCTCGCAGTATTCCTTTGCGGTCATACCGCCGCGCGAAAAGTTGTATACCTTACTTCCGCACATACGCGAAATAAACTGACCCCACGAATATTCAAACATATCGTGGTAGCCGTGACTGCCGTCCGCATTCAGCGACTCAAACTCGCCCGAGGAAAGGCTGTCGCCCACACAGCAGATTGTGCGAAAAATCGCGGTAAAGCCTCCGTCGGACACAATTCTGTCAAGCGGCTTTTCGTTTTTGTTTGCAATAAATTCTTCAATGTTCATAAGATTACACACCGTTCCTTTTATACTAATAAATCTTGACATTTATTTAGTATGTGGTATAATATAAATGAAATAAGGCAGACCGATAGACGGTTAGCCCTAAACATTAGTTAAAAGATTTAACCGCTTTGTTTGGAGACTGGGCGGTTATTTCTTTTTTGTTATATCCACAACAAGTGCGATTATGGAAACAATAAGCGAGAGAAGTAAATACAACTCACCATATGTAATCATAAGCACCGCCCTCCTTTCAAAGAGGGCGAAAAGTGCCCTCCGAAAAAAAGAGAGCTAACCGTCCACCGTTTAAGGTCCGCCTTATTCCGAAAGCATTATACCATTATTCTCCATTGCTTGCAAGTAAATAAACCGCAAAAAAATAAAAATATTAATTATATAACTATTGTTTATTCGACAATAATATTGTATAATAGTTTACATATGATTATAGGGAGCGCGGCGTTTTGGAGCATATCGCTTATCTTGACAACAGTTCTACCACAAAGCCTTTAAAAAGGGCGGTTGAATATATAACCAAGGCACTTGAGACTAACTGGGGCAACCCCTCCTCTCTGCATAGGATAGGTATGGAGGCGGAAATTGCCCTTAACGAGGCGAGGGAGACGGTCGCCCGTTCTTTAAACGCGAGGGCGGACGAGATTATTTTCACGGGGAGCGGAACCGAGGCTAACAACACCGCCCTTTTGTCGGTGCTTAAAGCGCAAAAAAGGGGCGGGAGGATTATCACCACGGCTATCGAGCACCCCTCGGTGCTTGAAACCGCCAAAAGGCTTACCGATTACGGCTTTGAGGTAATAGTCTTAAAGCCCGATAAAAACGGAATCGTCCCGATTTCTGCCCTTGAAAACGCCCTTACGGATAACACCCTGCTTGTAAGTATGATGCTTGTAAACAACGAGACGGGCGCTGTTCAGCCTGTAAGGGAGGCGGTGGCGCTTACAAAGCGAAAAGCCCCCAATGCGCTCTTTCACTGCGACGCGGTTCAGGGCTACGGCAAGCTTCCCGTTAATGTAAGGCAGTTAGGGATTGACCTTTTATCCGCCAGCGGGCATAAAATCCACGGACCTAAGGGAATAGGCTTTTTGTACTGCAAAAAGGGAGTGCATATAAGCCCGCTTATAACGGGCGGCGGTCAGGAAAGCGGTATGCGCTCGGGTACTGAAGCTCTGCCCCTTATTATGGGGCTTAAGGCGGCGGTTGAGGAACTGCCAAACCCCGATACACAGCTTAAGTCACAGCAGGAGCTTTTTGACTACACTAAAGACCGACTGCTTAGTATAGGCGCGGTAATAAACTCTGCTGACGGCTGTCTGCCCTATATTTTAAACGTCTCGCTTATGGGCTACCGCTCCGAAACGCTTTTGCATTTTCTCGAAAGCCGAAACGTTTTCGTTTCAAGCGGAAGCGCCTGCGCTAAGGGGCACGGCAGTTATGTGCTTAATGAGATGGGATATGACAAAAAGCGCACCGACAGCGCGCTTAGAATAAGCTTTTCAAGATTCAATACCAAGGAAGACGCGGATATGCTTGTCTCGGCGCTTGAAGACGCAAAAAAACAGCTTAGAAAGGCAAACTAATGAAAGAGATAATTTTGATTAAAAACGGGGAGCTTGCTTTAAAGGGGCTTAACCGCTGTAATTTTGAGGACGCGCTTATTAAAAACATAAAACGCCGCCTTAAGGATTTGGGCGAGACCGAAATACGCAAGTCACAGTCAACAATTTATATCGAGCCTAAGTCGGATAATTACGACTTTGAGGAGGCGCTTGAAAGGGTCGGAAAGGTATTCGGAATTGCGGGCTTCAGCCGTGCCTGCGTATGCGAAAAAACGGTTGAGGACATACTTTCCCGTTCTCCCGAATATCTTAAAAATGTAATGGAAAATATTAAGACCTTTAAGGTCGAGGCAAAGCGGGCGGATAAGCGCTTTCCGCTTACCTCCCCCGAAATATGCCGCGAGGTGGGGGCGGTACTTCTTGAAAATTACCCCCACTTAAAGGTTGACGTGCACAACCCCGACCGCGTTGTATACGTTGAAATCAGGGATTTTGCCGCCTATGTAAGGGCTGAACAGCTAAAGGGCGCGGGCGGTCTTCCCGTCGGAACGGCGGGTAAGGCTTCAATTCTTATTTCGGGCGGAATTGACAGCCCCGTTGCCGCCTGGACAATGGCAAAGCGCGGACTTAGGCTTAACGCGATTCACTTTGCAAGCCCGCCCTATACAAGCCCCCGCGCCGAATTAAAGGTGCGCACCCTGCTTAAAAAGGTCGCGGCTTACAGCGGTACGATTAACCTTGCAATAGTGCCCTTTACCGAAATTCAGGACGAGATAGGCAAAAACTGCCCCGAGGATTATTTTACCCTTATTATGCGCCGTATGATGATGAGAATATCTGAGCGCTTAGCAAGGGAATCGGGCAGTCTTGCGCTGATAACTGGGGAGAGTCTCGGTCAGGTCGCAAGCCAGACCCTGCCCGCCCTTGTCACGACCGACAGCGTTGTAGGTATGCCCGTGCTTCGTCCCCTTATCGGAATGGATAAGGAGGAAATTGTAAAGATTTCAAGGAGTATTGACGCCTTTGAAACCTCAATTTTACCCTATGAGGACTGCTGTACGGTATTTACTCCGAAGCACCCGAAAACAAGACCCACCCTTGATTCCTGCGCCGAGGCAGAAAAGGGTCTTGACATTGAGCGCCTTGTGGAAAAGGCGGTAAATGAAACCGAGTATTCCTATATTGATTAAAAAGTGGACGAATATATGAAGGAAGAAATTTATAATCAAAGCTGTGAAGCCGTAAGACTTCTTAAAAAAAAGAATATGACCGTCTCCACGGCGGAATCCTGCACGGGAGGGCTTGCCGCGGCGTATATCACCGCCGTTTCGGGCTCGTCCGCCGTGTTTGAGCTGGGTATGACCTCCTATTCCTGCCGTATAAAGCGAGATATTTTGGGCGTGAACGGCGAAACGCTTGAAGAAAAAGGCGCGGTAAGCCGTGAAACCGCGCGCCAAATGGCGGAAAAAATACGCGAAAAGGCGGGCTCGGATATTGGGCTTTCGGTAACGGGTGTCGCAGGACCCGACGGTTCGGAGGGACACGCCCCCGGGCTTGTGTATATTGCGGCGGCATATGACGGCAGCATATGCGTTAAGGAGCTTATTATCAATCCGCTTTCGCGCGATTACGTCAGGGAAACGGCTGTTTCGGAATTATTTAAGCTTTTAATTAATATAATCGGACGCTAATCGCCGAAAAATCAACGGAAAGGAACAAATTTCAATGAGCCATACAGGGCAAACCCGCGGGGTCGGAAATTTCTTTTATAAGCTTTATTTATCCTACATTCCGAATAGGCGTGATAATATTAAGCAGATAATTATTAAGGTATTTTTCATTATTTCTCTTACAACCCTAATAATTTCCGCCTCATATCTTTCGAATTATTTTTTATCGGCAAAAAAGCAGGAGGAAATTATAGAGGACACCCGCTCGGTCTGGCACGAAACAAGCGAGCAGGAACCGACCGCCTCCGAGCTACCCTCCGCGATTGAGCTATTATTGCAGGAAAACAGCGATTTCAAGGGTTGGATAACTATACCTAATACAAAAATTGACAATCCGATATATCAGACTACCGACAACAGCTATTACCTAACCTACAACCAAAAAAGGCAAAAAAGTGCCTACGGCGCACTGTTTTTTGACTGTGACAACGTGATTACCGAGGAAAAAACCGATAAAAACCTTGTAATATACGGTCATCATATGAAAAACGGTTCAATGTTCGCCAATCTTACTAAATACAAGTCGCTTAGCTTCTACAAGGCTAACCCCACAATCGAGTTTTCCACACTTTACAAAAAAAACACATACAAAATCTTTTCGGCTTTCGTATTAAACGCTTCTAAAGCGGACGATAACGATTACATTTATAATATTTCGCGCAAAAGCTTTATAAATGACGCGGACTTTGACGCATGGGCGGCTGAGGCCTATCAAAGAAGTCTTATTAATACAGGCGTGGACGTCGAAAACGGCGACAACATAATTACCCTCGTAACCTGCACTTACGATTTTGATGACGCGCGGCTTGTGGTAATGGCTAGGGAAACCCGCGAGGACGAGGACCCGACGGTCGATACCTCAAAAGCAACCGCCAACCCCTCTCCGCGATACCCAAAGCGCTGGTACGACGACCGCGGAATCGATTTTCCGTTTGATTAGGCCGGCGAGAGTTGAACCCGTTACGGTTTGGGTTGTCGCCTTTTCCCGCTTGCTTTGCACTCATTTTTGAAATACGCCGAGTATTCCTGCAAATTCGTGCTTCACAGAACGAAAAAAGGCGGCAACACAAACTCTTCGACCTGCCATTTAGAAGAATTTTGATTCGGGCGAAGTCGAAG
>JBJEOE010000018.1:0-4310 GCA_051880555.1 Acutalibacteraceae bacterium | reverse complement strand
GCTTTGCAACGGTGTCCACCGGACACCCGCACCCTTTAGGCAAGGGGGCCTTTTTCATTTTATACCGCGGGAATTAAGAGCATTTTATTTTCGGGCAAGCATTCCTCTGATAACTCGTTTATCTTCATAATTTCCTCGACGCTTGCGTTGTAGTGCTTTGCAATATCCCAAACGCACTCGTTTTCCGCCGTAAAATAAATAGTCATAGCGCACTCTGAATTATTTTGTCTCGGTTTTGCGCCGTCAAGCTTAATATCAGTGACAATCGGCATAGTCCTACATTCATAGACCGCGGCGTTAATCGCAAGGTCTATTCTAAGCTCCACGGTGCTTGCGGCGGTTATTGTGTACCCACAGGAGGAAACCTCGATTTCGGGGGTACAGCGCAGACTATCCATATCCCGCTTTAGGGCATATTTGTATTCAAAATCAATCGGCTTTTCAAAGTAGGCGGGCATTCCGTTCTCGCAGGCGGTGATAATGCAGGCAACCAGCGTGCCGCAAAGTATCATATTCCCGTTTTCAAACCTCGTGCTTACCGACTGAATATCGCACCACAAATCCGAAACCGCGCTTATCGGCTCGTCAAGCTCGATATTTTTTTTGCAGTGAAAGATCTCGCTTAGATTGTCGCAAATGCTTTGGAAGCTTATTTTTTCGCACTTCATTTCCGCCTCGTACTTGCGCGAGAAGGCGTCTAAAATAACCGCCGCCTCGTTTTCACAAAAGGCTTCACAGCTAAGCAGCAGTTTTGCGGTAAGCGAGAGGCACTTAACCTCCCCGTCTAAAGCGCGCGGCTTTATTTCAAGAAACGCCACTTCGGATTTTGTTTCGCACCTGCAGGAGTCGGTAATTCCCTCCATATCCACAAGCTGACTGAAGGGAATAACGGTTTTAACCGACTGCGGCGCGCCGCCGTCCTCGGGACAGTAGAGAATCCATACCGCCATATCGCCCTTGACTACAATTTTATCGTTAATTATCTTGCTTTCTCTAACGCAGGGCTTCGCGTCATAGCGAAGAATACGCTGAACATCAGGCTGTCCCTGACCGAGCTTTATATCCTCCTCTACTAAGAGGAACTTCTCGGAGTAGCCCATAGGCACAGTCGCGGGCGCGGTGCCGCGCTTAAGCTCCACGTTCGGGTCGTCAATATCCGAAATTATTTCGGTGGATTTGCGCTTGAAAACCCGTGCAAAAATACCTACCGCTCCGTGAATATCAACCTTTCTGCCCGTAACCGCGCGGCAGTTTATGTACTCGCATTTAGAACGAACACAGAGATTTCCGCCCGCGCACTCCTCCCGCATTTCAAGATTTTTGCTAAATGGGTACTGGTATTCGTAGGAGCAAAGCTGTCCGTCCGCGCTGCAGTAAAGGACGGTTATGCTAACCGCGCCGTCGGCGGTTATGTTTTTGCCATTCATACTTTTTGAGGAAATACGCGACACCGCGCGGCATTTAAAAATTTTCGATATATCGGGGCAAAAGTCGGGCAGAGTGAAATCAACGTCGATGGGCTGTTCGGTCGATTCGTTAAAGACGGTATCGTTAACAAAAACATCGGTTTTAAGTATTTTTTCTTCCATAATTCTTTCCTCTCTTTATGCATTGTTTATTAAATGATATTCATAGAGAAAGAAATATATGCGGAGAAGTGATTATATAATAATGTTATTTGTTGTAAAACCTGTCCTCCGTCCATTTTATAGGATTGTTTTCAATGTATTCCCATATTTCCCTGTAATCATTTTCATTTCTGATAATGTGGTCGTAAAACAGCTTCTGCCAAACAGTAAAACCGATTTGCTTTGTGACATAACCTTTCATCTGCTGAATAACGGTCGACACCGTAGGGGCGGGCATTGGTCGTCCGTTTGGCGTATTCAAACGGTGGGAGCAAGCCCCCGCCCTATATTTACAAAAAGCCAATAAAAAAACGGAGCGGCTTTCGCCGCTCCGAAAAGCTTTTATTAAGGTTCTCTTTCAAATGTTGGGGTTTTCTTGGCTTTCCATAGAGGGGAAGGCAAGTCTCTTTAAACCCAAATATTAGAAATAGAGCCTTTATTAATCGTTTACATAAGGAAGCAGAGCAATCTGACGTGCGCGCTTGATAGCGGTGGTCAGCTCGCGCTGGTGAGCGGCGCAGGTGCCTGTGGCTCTGCGCGGTAAAATCTTCGCGCGCTCGGTGATGAACTTACGAAGACGGGCTACATCCTTATAATCAATAGTCTCAACACGATCAACGCAGAAATGGCAAACCTTTTTGCGTGCCTTTCTGTGCATCGGTCTATCGTTTCTCTCGTTTTCCATTGAAAACCCTCCTATTCTTAGACGGTAATGTTAGAATCAGAACGGCAGATCGTCATCTGAAACGTCGCCTAAATCGGCGAAATCGTTAGCTCCCGCGTTACTGAAGGAAGGAGCGGGCGCGCTGTCGCTGACTGTCGAAGCCGCCGCGTCACGCTTTGACTCAATAAACTGAACATTATTAGCAACAACCTCGAACGCAGTTCTGTTATTGCCGTTCTTATCGGTATACTTACGGGTCTGAATCGAACCCTCGATACCGATTAAATTGCCCTTTTTGAAATATTTGGCAACAAATTCTGCCTGCTGACGCCACGCTACAATGTTGATGAAGTCGGTTTGCTTTTCCTCACCTGCGCGATAACGTCTGTCAACAGCGATCGAAAAAGAAGTAACAGAAATACCGCTTTGAGTAGTTTTAAGCTCGGGATCGGCGGTAAGCCTGCCGGTTAAAACAACTAAATTAAACATTTTTGTTCCTCCTTACTTTTTGATAACCATAACGCGAAGAACGCCGTCGGTAATCTTTGCAATACGCTCGAGCTCAGCGGGGAAGGACGGCTCGCTTTCAAATGTGAAGAAAACATAGTAGCCCTCTGCCTCGTCGTTGATGAGATAAGCAAGACGGCGCTTGCCCCAATCGTCAACATTCTCGATAGTACCGTTTTTAGCAATCAAATCGTTGAACTTTTCCTTTAACGCAAGGGTAGCATCCTCACCCTGAGCAACGGAAAGAACAACGGCTGCCTCGTACTTATTAGCCATTTACTTTGCACCTCCTTTTGGACATTTGGTCCCGCATAGGCTGGCGAGATTCGAACCCGTTACGGTTTGGGTCGTCGCCTTTTCCCGCCTGCTTTGCACTCATTTTTGAAATACGCAGAGTATTCCTGCAAATTCGTGCTTCACAGAACGAAAAAAGGCGGCAACACAAACTCTTCGACCTGCCATTTAGAAAAATTTTGATTAGGGCGAAGCCGAAGAGCGAGGCAATACTGGCGTATTGCAAGCGATGAGGCAAGTCCGAACAAAATTATTCAAATGTCAGGCGTGACGGGTTCGACTCTCGTCAGCCTAACGGAACAAGGAGCTAATTTTATTAAATCAGCATTTTGTATTATAACAAGAAATTTGCCGCTTGTCAATAAATTTCTTGATTTTACCTCAATTACATATTATAATATATTATACTTTATGATAAGGGACGATAATTATGCTGTTTGCTATTGATATAGGTAACACCAATATTACTTTGGGCGCTTATGACTCGGGTATTTTATCCTTTACCGCAAGGCTCGCTACCGACCCCTTAAAAACCTCCGACCAGTACTCGGTCGAGATAAAAAACATTTTGGGGCTTTACGGGCTTGATTACAACACACTTGAGGACTGTATTATCTCCTCGGTCGTGCCAGCCGTCGGGAAAAGCATAAGCGACGCGGTGGCAAGGCTTTGCGGAATTGTTCCCTTGATGCTGGGACCCGGGGTTAAGACAGGCCTTAATATTAAAATCGACAATCCCGCTCAGTTAGGCGCCGACCTTGTTGCAGGGGCTGTTGGCGCGCTTGAAGAATACACAATGCCCTGCGTTGTCATTGATTTAGGCACGGCGACAACCTTAAGCGTAATCGACAGAAACGGTGCGTTTTTGGGCGGCACTATCGCCGCGGGCGTAAGGCTCACCCTTAAAGCCCTTACCGAAAACACCGCTCAGCTGCCCTCTATCCCGATTGAGGCGCCGCGTTCGGTCATAGGCGCTAATACCGTTGACTGTATGCAGTCCGGGCTTGTTTTCGGTACTGCGGCAATGCTTGACGGTCTGCTCGACAAGATTGAAGAGGAATTAGGCGAACCCCCCACGGTAGTCGCCACGGGCGGTCTTGCATCGGAAATAATCACCCATTGCAGAAGAAACATAATCTACAACGATAACCTGTTGCTTGACCGTCTTCGCGCGATATACGAAAAAAATAACTGACAGCAATAACCGCCACAAGTGG
>JBJEOE010000017.1:0-22363 GCA_051880555.1 Acutalibacteraceae bacterium | reverse complement strand
AGCGCGTTCAGGGTGCTGAGTACCACGAGGGCTGTAGCGGCATCTGGACAATTAAGTGCGACATCGCTCTGCCCTGCGCTACACAGAACGAGATTGATGAAAACTCCGCTAAGACGCTGGTTTCAAACGGCGTAATCGCGGTTGCCGAGGGCGCTAATATGCCTTCTACTCCCGAGGCTATCGAGGCTTTCCAGAGCGCGGGCGTGCTTTTCGGACCTGCAAAGGCGGCAAACGCGGGCGGCGTTGCTACCTCTGCGCTTGAAATGAGCCAGAACTCTATGAGATACAGCTGGACCTTTGAAGAGGTTGACGCAAAATTAAAGGACATTATGGTAAACATTTTCCACAATTCCTACAATGCCGCTAAGAAGTACGGTATGGAGGGCAATCTGCTTGCGGGCGCTAATATCGCCGGCTTTGAAAAGGTTGCCGACGCTATGCTTGCTCAGGGTATCGCGTATTAATTTGTTACTTTAATGTATGTACAAATATAGCCTCCCTTGCCTAAAGGGAGGGGGACCGCGTTAGCGGTGGAGGGATTCGGGTCGCCTTTCTACAAACCTAATATCCCCCAGTCAGTTTCGCTGACAGCCCCCTTTAGGCAAGGGGGCCTTTGTTTTTATGGAATGATTTTTATAGTTTGACATTTAGGCATATTATATGTATACTTATTATAGCTTATTGTCGGAGGGAATAAATGAAGGCGATTATACTTTCCTGCGGAACAGGCGGCGGACACAATGCCGCAGGACTTGCTGTTAAGGAGGAGCTTGAGAGTAGGGGACACTCTGTCCTTATGCTTAATCCTTACAGTCTTAAAAGCGAAAGAACCGAGAAAGTAATCAATCAGGTATATATAAAGACGGTGCAGAAAGCGCCGCGCGTTTTCGGCGCGGTGTATGCTTTGGGCAATGCCTATAGGCGGCTTCCGTTCCGTTCGCCCGTGTATTTTGTTAACGGCGGTATGGCAAGGCGGCTTGAGACATTTTTTAAAGAGGAGAAGCCCGATATAGTTATAATGCCCCACGTTTTCCCCGCCGAGATTATTACCAATATGAAAAATCGCGGTATGTCTGTTCCAAAAACCGTATTTGTTTCGACCGATTATACCTGCGTACCCTTTACCGAGGAGACCGACTGCGATATTTATATAACCCCGCAGGAAAGCCTTAATCCCGAGTTTGAAAAACGGGGGATTCCAAAGGAAAAGCTAAAGCCCTTGGGTATTCCTGTAAGCCGCCGATTTGTCGAGGCGGTTTCAAGGGAAAAGGCGGCTGAGCTTCTCGGACTTGACAGCGTTAAAAGGTATATACTGGTCTCGGGCGGCAGTATGGGCGCGGGAAAGCTTGTTTTTGCAATAAAAGTATTATACGATAAATTTAAAACCGACGAAAACACCCGTATTATTGTAATCTGCGGGAGCAATGAGTGGCTGTATAAACAGCTTTCAAAGCGTTATCAGAATAAGATAATCCCCGTGCGCTATACCGATAAAATGGCGGAGTATATGCGTGTTTCGGATATTTATATAACAAAGCCCGGCGGACTTTCCACAACCGAGGGAGCGGCTATGGGAGTGCCTATGGTGCATATTATGTCTATACCCGGCTGTGAAACTGCAAATATGCGTTATTTCGGCGAGCAGGGTATGAGCATACCCGTTAAAAAGCTTAGAAAAAACCTTTCCTCGGCGGCGGACAGGCTGTCTGTAAGCTCTGAGGCAGAGGAAATGACCGAGAATCAAAGAAAATATATCAACGGGGGCGCCGCAAAGGATATTTGTCTGCTTGCAGAGCAGTTGGTAAGCTCAAATTAACTATTATTTCTATTTACAAAGGGCAGAGGAATTGATATAATAATTTCAGTTCTAAAAAGAGGTCAAAATTAATGGAATACCGTATAAATCCGACGGCGTTTTCCGCCGTTTTTACCGTTCCCGCCGCCGTTGCCGACAGTCATTTAAGGCTGGCGCGGGGCGAGCATATAAAGGTTTTGCTTTACATAATGAGAAATATGACTGCGCCGATTGAGCCCGATACGATTGCCGAGGCGGTCGGTATTTCCGAATACGACGTAAAAGAGGCGCTTCTTTACTGGGCGGACGCGGGGATTTTAAATTCCGACGGCGTTTCAGAGCAAAACCCCGAAATTAAGCCTAAAACGACAAGCCGTGCCGAAAAGCCAAGCCGAAACGACGTCGCAAGGCGCGGGGCTGAGGACGAAAAAATAAGCTACCTGTTAAGGGAAACCCAAATGCGGCTTGGCAGAAATTTAAAGAGCAACGAGACAAGCACCCTTGTATGGCTTTACGACGACGAGGGCTTGGACGTTTCGCTTATACTTATGATTGTTCAGTATGCGGCGGCGCATAATAAGGCTAATATCCGCTTTATTGAATCAACGGCGGTCGACTGGATAAATAAGGGGATAGACACCGTTGCCGCGGCGGACGCGGAGCTTAATAATATGGCGGTCTGCGAGCAGGCGTGGAGGATAGTAAGCGCCGCCTTTGGACTGGAGCGCAGAAAGCCGAGCAAAAAGGAAACCGAGCTTTCGCTTATGTGGATAAACGACTGGAAAATGTCGCGGGAAATGCTTAACGCCGCTTACGAGGAGTGCGTAAACACAAAATCAAAATTTTCCTTTCCATATACCGCGAAAATTATTGAAAGCTGGCACGAAAAGGGCTATAAAACTCCCGAGGATATTATGGGGGATAAAAAAGCCGAGGAAAAGGAAGACTTCGCCGCTTATAATATCGACTTGTTTGAAAAAATGCTTAACGCAAAGGATTAGATAAAATATGATTACAAGGGAAGCCGCATATAAAAGGGCAATGGAAAAAAAGAGACAGGCAGTCAAGGAAAAAAAACAGAGGTATAATATGCTGCTTGCCGCCGCCTATTCCGCAAATCCGCGGCTCGGCGAGATAGACAGGGAGCGCGCCGCTATCGGCGCAAAACTGGTAAACGCGGCGCTTTCGGGCGGAGACGCGCTTGAAAATTTAAAACAGCACTCTACGGCGCTTACGCTTGAAAAAAAGCTCATTCTTGAAAAGGCGGAAATAAAAGAACCTACTCCCGATTGCACGGTGTGCGGAGATACGGGCTATGTCGGCGGTAAAATCTGCGGCTGTATAAAAAGAATAGCGGCAGGTATTATGCTTTCCGAGCTGTCGGCGGAAATGCCGCTTGAAAGCTCGCGGTTTGATAATTTCGACCTTAAATATTATAAGGACGAGGACGGCAAGGAGGGCAATCCCCGCCGCAGAATGACCGCGATATTAAAGACCTGCAGGGAATATGTAATAGCCTTTGACCCTAAAAAAAGCGGTAATCTACTTTTTATGGGCAGTGCGGGGCTTGGTAAAACTCATTTGACGCTGGCGATTGTGTCGGGAGTTATTGAAAAGGGCTTTGTTCCCGTCTACGGTTCGGCGGAAAATCTTTTTGCAAAAATAGAAAAGGAAAAATTTGCGGGGGAAAACCGTGGCGCTTACGAGACAATGACCGATTGCGACCTATTGGTTATCGACGATTTGGGAGCGGAAACGGCGACCTCCTTTACAAAATCAGCGCTTTACAACCTTGTAAATACCCGACTTTTATCGGGAAAGCCGACCATAATAAACACCAATCTTTCAATGAAGGAAATCGAAACGCGCTACACCGCGCGCATTTCCTCACGGCTTATAGGAAGCTTTGACCCCTATAAGTTTATCGGCAACGATATAAGACAGCAAAAGGCTATTGAACGTATGAATAAGCAAAGCTGACGAATCCGAACACGCCTAAAACGGCATATTTTCGGCACTTTTCGGCTTGTCGTCATCCGCAGGCGTTAGCCTTGCGGTTTCCTTCGCACCAAAAATCACTCGAAAGTATGCTCGTTTTAGGTCGCAGAATTTTGAAGTGGCGGATTTTTGTCTGTGCGAGGCACAAAACGCAGTAAATCCTGACGGATTTACGAGTATTTTAACAATGCAAAGGCGAAAATCCGCCCTTTAAAATCGAGTTCGGATTTGTCAGCTTTGCTTAAGGAGTAATTCTTTTTGGAGATAAAGAAATATAACGCGGGAGAATATGAGGTCGCCGTTATAGGCGGCGGACACGCGGGGGTAGAGGCGGCTTTGGCTTCGGCAAGGCTCGGCTGTAAGACTATAATGTTTACAATAAGCGTTGACTGGGTGGGCAATATGCCCTGCAATCCGTCAATAGGCGGTACTGCGAAGGGTCACCTTGTTAGAGAGCTTGACGCCTTGGGCGGCGAAATGGGAAAGGCGGCGGATAAAAACACCCTGCAAAGCCGTATGCTTAACCTCGGTAAGGGTCCCGCGGTTCATTCTCTGCGCGCTCAGATTGACCGCAGAGCCTACAGCGAATATATGAAGCACGCGGTTGAGCTTCAGGAAAACCTTGACGTAAAGCAATGCGAGATTACCGATATCTACCGTGAAAATGAGATATGGCATTGCATATCCAAGCTGGGCGCGGACTTTTCCTGCCGCTCGGTTGTTATTGCCACGGGTACCTTTTTGGGCGGAAGGATATATGTCGGGGAGGTAAACTATGCCTCGGGACCCGACGGCAATTTCCCCGCGACCGCATTAGCCGAGTCGCTTAAAAGGCTCGGTCTGCCCTTAAGACGGTTTAAAACGGGAACTCCCGCCCGCGTTTCAAGGGACAGTATTGATTTTTCCACCCTTGAAGTACAGGAGGGGGATAGCCGTGTAGTACCCTTCAGCTACTCCACCGAAACCCCGCCCGAAAATAAGGTGGTCTGCCACATTTCCTATACCAACGACGAGACAAAGCGGGTTATACTCGAAAATATCAACCGTTCGCCCCTTTATGCGGGGGAGATTGAGGGGGTAGGTCCCCGCTACTGTCCGAGTATTGAAGATAAAATCGTCCGCTTTGCCGATAAAAAGCGTCATCAGTTTTTTATCGAGCCCTGCGGAATTAACACCGAGGAAATGTATTTGCAGGGGCTTTCCTCTTCACTTCCCGAGGAGGTGCAGATCGAGCTTTACAAGACCGTCCCCTGCCTTAAAGAGGTTAAAATAATGCGCAACGCATATGCGATAGAATATGACTGCGTTGACCCCACCGCTATGCGCGCGACCCTTGAAATGAAGGATTTTCCGAACCTTTACGGCGCGGGGCAGTTCAACGGCTCATCGGGGTACGAGGAGGCGGCGGCTCAGGGGCTTATCGCGGGAATTAACGCCGCTTTAAAGATCAAGGGTAAGGAGCCGCTTATACTCTCCCGTGCGTCCTCCTATATAGGTACGCTTATCGACGACCTTGTGACCAAGGGCTGTTCCGACCCCTACAGAATGATGACCTCAAGAAGCGAGTACAGATTGCTCTTACGTCAGGACAACGCCGACGAGCGACTTATGCCGACAGGCAGAAAATTAGGGCTTATAGACGATAAAACCTATGACGCGTTTTTACTCCGCAAGGAGCAAAAGGAAAAGGAAATAGAAAGGCTTAAAAACAGCTTTTTAGCCCCGAATGGGGAGTTGAACCGCCTGTTAGAGGAAAACGGCACCGCACCTATAAGCACGGGCACAAGGCTTTCCGACCTTGTTAAAAGACCGCAGATAAGCTATGATATGTTAGCACCCTTTGATAAAGAAAGAACCGATTTGCCTTTTAGCGTGCGGGAAAAGGTCGAGACCGAGATTAAGTACGAGGGCTACATCGCCCGTCAGCAGGCGCAGGTAAACGAAATGCTCCGCCTTGAGGGCAAGGCTATACCTAATGATATTGATTATTCCTCTGTTTACGGACTGCGACTTGAAGCGGTCGAAAAGCTCAACAAAATAAGACCTGCAAATATCGGTCAAGCTTCCCGTATATCAGGCGTAAGTCCCGCCGATATTTCGGTGCTGCTTATTTATTTGGCGAAGTAGATTTCATTCTTCATTACGAAAATCCGATTTAATGAATGATGAATATTGAATAATGAAAAATGAATAATACAAAACGAAAATCCGTCCTCTTTCGAGAACGGATTTTCGTTTTGTAAAGATGCAGCAAAAAAGATGCCGCTTAAACGCGAGAAATAGAGCCTTATAAAAGAAGAAGCCCCGATACGCGTTTGCGTACCGAGGCACTCGGTTGGTGCCGGTGGCCGGACTCGAACCGGCACGGTATCGCTACCGGTGGATTTTGAGTCCACTACGTCTGCCAATTCCATCACACCGGCGATTAGCTGACTTTGGTATTATACTATACCCCGACAATAAAATCAAGTCTTTTTTGAGAATTTTGAAATTTTCTTGTGCTTTAAGCTTAAAAAAAGCACAATATATCGTTCGGCAAAAAAATAATTAAAAAAATTTATGTAAACTTGAAAAAATCTCTTGATTTTTGCTTTTCTACGCCTTATAATACAATCATAGTGGTGTAAAGTGGAGCTAAAAACCACTAAAGTGCATTAAAGTGGCATAGAAGGGAGTGAAAATCATGCTTTTTGGCGGTTATCAGCACAATATTGATAAAAAGGGCAGGGTTTTCATTCCTGCAAAGCTTCGCGAGGAGCTGGGGACAGGCTTTATGATTTGCCGCGGCATTTACGGCAAACGCTGTCTTTGCGTTTATTCCGCTGAGCAATGGGACAGGCTGGTTGAAAAAATCGGCACGCTTCCCAGCACCAAATCGAGCGCGGTCAAGCGCTTTTTGTACGACGGTGCATTCAGCGTGGATTTCGATTCTCAGGGAAGAATACTTATTCCGCCCACTTTGCGTGAATACGCCCGACTTGACGGCGAAGCCCACATTATCGGAATGGACACCAACCTTGAAATCTGGAATACCGAGCTTTGGAACGAGGAAAATGCGAGGTACACGCCCGAGTCCATTGCCGATATTATGGAAGAGCTTAACTTTTAATGGAATTTAAACACAAGTCGGTACTGCTTAATGAGGCAATATCGGCGCTTGATATTAAGCCTGACGGAATTTACGTTGACGGCACTGCCGGCGGTGCGGGACACTCGTCGGAAATAGCGAAAAAACTGAAAAACGGATTTTTGTACGCCCTTGACCGCGACCCCGACGCGGTAAAAACTGCTACTGAAAGACTAAGCGGCTATCCCGCAAAGGTGATCGAGAGCAATTTCAGCGATATGACGGCTGTGCTTGCGGGGGAGGGTATAGACGGCGTGGACGGAATTTTACTCGACCTCGGCGTTTCCTCTTATCAGCTTGACAGCGCCCAACGCGGCTTTTCCTACCGCGCGGACGCTCCGCTGGATATGAGAATGAGCAAAAGCGGATTATCGGCGGCGGATATTGTCAATACTTATTCCGTGCAGGGGCTTACAGACATTTTCAGGAATTACGGTGAAGAAAAATTCGCCTATAAAATAGCGAACAGAATAGTTTCCGAACGTGAAAAGGAACCTATTCTTACAACCCTTAGACTGGCGGACATAATAGCCGCCTCGGTTCCCGCCGCGGCGAGGAGAGACGGACACCCTGCCCGCAAATGCTTTCAGGCGATAAGAATCGCGGTCAACGGCGAGCTTGATATTTTAGGCGGCGCGCTCGACAGCGCCTTCGGTTTGCTTAAAAGGGACGGCGTGCTTGCCGTAATAACCTTCCATTCGCTGGAGGACAGGATTGTTAAGCAGAAATTTAAGGAATACACAAAGGGCTGTATCTGCCCGCCCGATTTTCCTGTTTGTGTTTGCGGAAGAACCCCCGCGGGACGCTTGACGTTTAGAAAACCCGTCGAGCCGAGCCAAAAGGAGCTTGAGGAAAACCCGAGAAGCCGAAGCGCAAAGCTAAGGGCGATAATAAAGAATTAATTAAGGAGAACAGTAATGAATAATATGAAGTATTACAACGACAGCTTGGCATACGATTTTGAAATGTTTATGCCGAAAACTGCTGAAAATCAGAATACACGCGATAATATTGTTGTAATGCCGAAAACCGCCGAACGCTCTAAAAAGCGTACCCGCGCGGCGGCGAAGAGACTTACCTCGCCCGCCCTCCTTATAATGACGGCTGTTTTCATTCTGGCGGGACTTTGCGGCAATATTGCGCTTAGAATAAAAATAAATGAGGTCAATTCCGAGATTAACGGAGTAAAGTCGGCGATAACCGAGCTCGACAGCGAAAAAACCAGCCTTGAGGTTGAGGTTCAGCGCAGAATTTCATATTCCAATTTAGAGCTTGAAGCGACTCAGCTCGGAATGAGGAAAATGGAAAAGAGCAATGTCAAATATATCAGGGTCAACGATAAGGATAAGGCGGTAACCGCCGACGGAAAGACGGTAGTCGCAGAGTAATAACGGGACTGGCATTAATAATATAATTATCTGTGTGGCGGGAAGAAAATTTCCGCAGCGGAAAACAGGATACGAGAGTTGCATTAACGACTCTCGTTTTCGGATAGATAGGGTTTTTTCGCCTCTGCCGGCGAGAGCCTCAAGCAATTAATGAAAGGAAGCTGCCGCAGTGTCTTTTAAGCCGAGTAAATTAATGGTTACAAGGTCTGTTATTGTAATGACCGCGCTTATACTCGCTCTTTCGATTGTGTCGGGAGTAAGCCTTGTTAACATTATGATAATTAAGGGCGAGGAATATCAGAACGACGCGTCCGAGCAGCAACTCTATGACAGTCTTGTGACCGCGCCGCGCGGCGATATTTACGACCGCAATATGCAGATACTTGCAAGAAGCTCGCCCGCCTGGACGGTTTACATAACACCGAACGGCATTAAAAAGCTTAAAACCGACAAGGCGGAAACCGTTAAAAAGAAGATAGCCGAGGGGCTTTCGGAAATATTGGAGCTTGACTACGAAACGGTTTACGGCTATACCGAAAAAAATTCTTACTACGTTATAGTTAAAAAGAAAATCGAGAAGGAAGTCGCCGATAAAATAAGACAGTTTTTGCTCGATAACGAGGACTTGGAGCTTACTCAATATATAGGTCTTGACGAAACGACAAAAAGATATTATCCCAACGGAAATTTAGCTTCGGTGGTTTTGGGCTTTGTAGGCTCGGACGATCAGGGGCTTGCGGGGATTGAGAGCTATTATGACAATGATTTAACGGGCATTGCGGGTCGCGTTGTTGCCGCAAAGAACGCCGCCGGCACCGATATGCCGTTTTCTTACGAAAAGGCTGAGGAGGCGACAAAGGGTAAGTCGCTTGTGCTGACCCTTGACTCTTATGTTCAGTACACGGCGGAGAAATATTTAGAGGCGGCGATTGAAGCCAACCAAATTGCCGAGCGCGGCGCGGCGGTTGTAATGAATGTAAATACAGGCGCGATACTCGCAATGGCGGTAAAGGGCGACTTTGATTCAAACGATCCCTTTACTCTTTCCGCCGCGGATCAGGCGCAGGTGGACGCTATTACCGACGAGGAGGAAAAAAAGCAGCTTAAATCCGAACTGCTTAACCGCCAATGGCGTAACAAGGCGGTTTCGGACACATACGAGCCCGGCTCGGTTTTTAAGGTTATCACCGCGTCTATAGGACTTGAAGAGAATATCATCAATAGAAACTCAAGCTTTTTCTGTAACGGTCATGCCACCGTTGCGGGGCAGGGTTATCACTGCCACAAAGCGGGGGGACACGGTTCCCAAAATCTTTTGCAGGCAACATCGAATTCCTGCAACCCCGCATTTATCACGATAGGTCAGTTAATAGGAGTGCCGACCTTTTCAAAATATTTCAAGGCGTTCGGTCTCACCGAGAAAACGGGAATAGACCTACCGGGCGAGGCGACCTCGACCTATCATAAGGAAGAAAAAATGGGTCCTGTAGAGCTTGCCTCCTCCTCCTTCGGTCAAACCTTTAACGTCACACCGATACAGCTTATATCGGCGATAGCCGCTACCGTAAACGGCGGTTATCTCGTTCAGCCGCACCTTGTTGAAAAGAAGCTTGACGACGGCGGAAAGGTAATCGAAACCGCCTCCACCTCCTATAAGCGTCAGGTGATTTCCGAGACCACCTCCGCGACCGTCAGGGAGATTATGCAGTACGTTTCCGAAAACGGCGCTAAAAACTCGCTGGTGGCGGGTTATAATATAGGTGCGAAAACGGGAACCTCGCAAAAGGTTGCCAAAATTCAGGCGACAGGGGACCATTACCTGTATATCGGCTCCTGTGTGACCGTAGCTCCGATTGAAAACCCCGAAATCGCTGTATTGGTGCTCCTTGACGAGCCTAAGGGCGATAAGTATTACGGCGGCGTAATTTCAGCCCCCGTAAACTCACAGATTATGGCGGACGTTCTGCCTTATTTAGGCTATGAGCCGAGCTATTCCGCAGAGGAGCTTAAAAATATGACCTTTAACGTGCCTGAAACAGTAGGCGGTACGGTTGCCGAGGCTAAGGCGAAGATTTCCGCCGCAAAGCTTGAATGTAAGGTTATAGGCTCCGGAGAAACGGTTTTGCGCCAACTGCCTGAGGCGGGCGGCAAGGTCATTTCAGGCGGCGTAGTTATTGTTTACACCGAGGAGGGAGGCTCTGAGCAGGTCACGGTACCTAATCTTGTGGGACTGAGCGTTACAGAGGTTAACTCCTTGGCGGCAAGTGCAAAGATAAATGTTGAATTTTCGGGCAATACCGCTACGGGCGGACTTAAATCATATAAGCAAAGCGTCGAGGCGGGACAGTCGGTTGACGCGGGAACGGTAATTACGGTTTATTTCAGAGATGAAAACGTAGTTGACGGTTAGGAATTTACTCTTGTCGAATTTGTATAATAAGAGGGATAAAAGATGAAGCTTTTAAATTTGATTGAATGTAACGAATCGCTTGGACAGACCGAGATTACGGGAATAACCTGCGATTCAAGGTGCGTTAAGGAGGGCTATGCCTTTGTCTGCATCAACGGCGCTAAATCGGACGGTCACGATTTCGCGCAAAAGGCTATTGAAGGCGGCGCGGCAGTTATAATAGCTGAGCGGGATTTGGGACTTGAAGTTCAGATTGTAGTTCCCGATACCCACGCGGCGTATGCCGATATGTGCGCTAAGTGGTTCGGCAATCCCGCCGACAGCCTGAAGCTTTTGGGTGTTACGGGTACAAACGGCAAAACCTCGGTTACCTATATGATGAAAAAAATACTCGAAAAGGCGGGCTATAAGGTCGGTCTTATCGGAACGATTCAAAATATGATAGGCGACGAGATTATAGCCGCTCACAATACAACGCCGAACGCCTATGAGCTTAATTCCCTTTTCGCGCTTATGAAGGCAAAGGGCTGTACCTATGTTATTATGGAGGTTTCCTCCCACGCGCTCGACCAGTCGAGGGTATACAGACTTAACTTTGAGGCGGCTATGTTTACCAATCTTACCCAGGATCACCTTGATTACCATATTACTATGGATAATTATCTTGCCGCTAAGAAAAAGCTGTTTTATATGTGCAAAACCGCCGTTATTAACAGCGACGACCCATATGCAGAGAAGCTTTGCGAGGGACTCGACTGCAAAATTACCACATATTCGCTGGGCGACGCTTCGACCTACAGCGCAAAGTGCGTAAAATATCGCCCCGCAAGCGTGGAATACGAGTTTGTAAGCGACAGCGAGATAGGTCACATTAAGGTTAATACCGGCGGAAAATTTACCGCCTACAATTCGCTTTGCGCCGCCGCCTGCGCGGTGGAAATAGGTGTTCCGTTAGCTACCGCCGCTGAGGCGCTTAAAGAGCTTCACGGCGTTAAGGGCAGGGTGGAGGTTGTGCCGACGGGCAGGGATTTCACGGTTATTATAGACTACGCCCATACCCCCGACGGACTTAAAAACATACTCTCCACCTTCCGTGAATGTGAGAAAAACCGTCTTATTGCGGTCTTCGGCTGCGGTGGAGACAGGGATAAAACCAAAAGACCGATTATGGGCAATATTGCGGCGCACTATTCCGATTACGCGATAGTCACAAGCGATAACCCGAGAACCGAGGAGCCCTCCGCCATTATAGAGGATATTTTAGAGGGAATGAAGGGCGCGGTTATACCCGTAAAGGTTATAGAAAACCGAATCGAGGCGATAAAGTTCGCCGTTTCAATCGCTAAAAAAGATGATATAATAGTACTTGCGGGAAAGGGTCACGAAACCTATCAGATATTAAAAACAGGCACTATTCATCTTGACGAGCGCGAGGTTGTCGCAGAGGCGCTCGCCGAGTTATCCTGAAGGGATTATCATTAAAAAGGAGCGTTGAGTGAGAAAATGAAAGATTTAACACCCGTAATAGCCGCCGCTGTGGCTTTTGCCGCGACAGCGGGTCTCGGATATATTGTAATTCCGTATTTAAAACGCCTTAAATTCGGGCAGACTATATTGGACATAGGTCCTAAGTGGCATAAAAGCAAGGAGGGTACTCCCACAATGGGCGGCGTTATGATTATCGCCGGCGTTATACTCTCCCTCGGAATTGCTTTTGCCTATTCCGCAATATCGGGCGGTCGCTTTGCCTTAGAAATGAAGACTCCCTACCGTCTGTCGGTTTTTCTTGCGGGAATTATTATGGCGCTTTGTATGTCGGGAATCGGCTTTATGGACGACTATATCAAGGTTGTGAAAAAGCGTAATTTGGGTCTTACCGCAAGGCAGAAAACCTTTTTACAGCTGCTTGTTGCGGCGGCTTATCTTGCAACGCTTTGCATTTCGGGAATGAAAAGCACCGTTATCCCGTTTATAGGTGAAATTGATGTAACAAAGGGCTTTGGACTGCTTTTCTGGCCTGTTGCACTGATGTTTATTTACGGCTTTACAAACGCCGTTAACCTTACCGACGGCATTGACGGCTTAGCCTCGACGGTTACTCTGGTGGTTGCCTGTGGGTTTATGCTTGCTTCGGGCTTCCTTTACAATATGGGAATTAACGCGATGTCCGCCGCGCTTGCGGGCGCCTGCGTGGGCTTTATTGTCTGGAACGCAAAGCCCGCCAAGGTGTTTATGGGGGATACAGGCTCGATGTTTTTGGGCGGTATGGTTGTGGCGATTTCCTTCGGCACCGAAAGACCCGTTCTCCTTATATTCGCCGGAATAACCTACTTCCTTGAGGCGCTTTCGGATATTATTCAGGTTGCATATTACAAGCGCACCAAAAAGCGCTTATTTAAAATGGCGCCGCTTCATCATCATTTTGAAATGAGCGGCTGGTCGGAGCAGAAAATCGTTATTGTTTTTTCGCTGATAGCCGCAATAGGCTGTACAATAGCGTTGCTGCCGATTATATTTAATAAGTAAATCGGAGGATAGAAAGGTATGGCAAAGATAAAAAGGAAGAAAAATGAATACGTATCGGGTAAGCTCGATATAACCTTTTTATCTTTCGTGCTTATCCTGCTTACCGTGGGACTTGTTATGCTCTTTTCGGCGAGCTACGCCTATTCCTACGAGTATTACGGCAACAGCTATAAATTTATCTACAAGCAGTCAATGTGCGCGGTTTTAGGGGTCGCGATTATGCTTGTTATCTCTAAAATTGATTATCATTTCTGGCGCAAATTCTCCTGGATTGTTTACGGTATGTCGCTTGCTATGCTTGCGGTTGTAAAGGCGCTCCCTCCTATGATAAAGGGAATGGACGTAAAGCGCTGGATTGTTATAGGACCTATCAATTTCCAGCCCTCCGAGGTTGCTAAGTTTGCGGTTATACTGCTTTTTTCCTCGCTTATAGCGGCAAATTACAAGCAGATGAAAAATATAAAATTTGTTGCTTTGCTTGTATTTTTGCTGGCTGTTCCCTGCGGACTGGTAATTATTGAGCCGCACCTTTCGGCAACCGTGCTTATTTTTGCGATAGGAATTATTCTGCTTATCGTCGGCGGACTGCAGAAAAGATATATTTTCGGCGGAATAGCTTTAGGCGGCGTGCTCGGAGTGGGGGCAATTGCAACGGGCGTTATCGGCTACGGCTCCGACCGTATTAAATATTGGTTAGACCCGTGGGCGGACGCTAAGGGCTTGGGCTTTCAAACCATTCAGTCGCTTTTAGCTATCGGCTCGGGCGGAATATTGGGACGCGGAATAGGGCAGTCAAGGCAAAAATACCTATGGGTACCCGAACCCCACAACGATTTTATTTTTGCAATAGTATGCGAGGAATTGGGACTAATAGGCGCGCTTGTTATAATACTTCTTTTCTGCCTGCTTGTATGGCGCGGTTTTTCTATAGCTATGCGGGCTAAGGATAAATTCGGCTCGCTTCTGGCGATAGGACTTACCTTTCAGGTCGGACTTCAGGCAATGCTTAATATCTGGGTTGTCACTAATACCATTCCGAATACGGGAATAAGTCTTCCTTTCTTCAGCTACGGCGGCACCTCTCTGCTTATACTGCTTGCCGAAATGGGTATCGTGCTGTCGGTATCGCGGGGAGCTAATATAGAAAAAACCTGATATTATTAATCGGAGGAAACGGTTATGAAGATACTTTTTGCAGGCGGCGGCACAGCGGGGCATATAAATCCCGCGCTTGCTATTGCGGGATATATTAAGGAACGCCACCCCGACGCGGAGATTTCCTACATCGGCACGGCGGATAAGCTTGAAGCAAGGCTTGTCCCCGAAAAGGGGTACGAATTTCATACAATCGACGTGGCGGGCTTTCAGCGAAAGCTAAGTATAAAAAATATAGGAAGAAACATTAAGGCGGTAGGGAAGGCGATTTCCTCCTCTAACGATTCAAAAAAGCTGTTAAGGGAAATTAAGCCCGATTTGGTTGTCGGAACGGGCGGCTATGTAAGCGGCCCCGTACTTCGCGAGGCTCAAAAGCTGGGCTTTAAAACCGCGATACACGAGCAAAATGCTTTCCCGGGCGTCACCACCAAAATGCTTGCGGAAAGGGCGGATAGGGTAATGCTTGCAATGCCCGAGGCAGAGCGTTATTTAAAGCTTAAAAAGCCGCCGGTTATCACAGGCAATCCCGTAAGAAACGAGCTTTTAAGCGTCACGCGCGAGGAAGCAAGACAAAAATTAGGGCTTGATAACCGCCCGCTTATACTCTCGTTCGGCGGCTCATTGGGCGCAAGAAATATAAACGAGGCGGTCACCGCGCTTATTAAGTGGCATAACGGCACCGATAAATTCTACCATATCCACGGAACGGGCAAGGTAGGCTACGAGGCTATGACGGCGGCGCTTGAGGGCGTAAAGCTCTCGCCCCTTATTGAGGTTCGGGAATATATTAACGATATGGAGGTATGTATGGCGGCGGCGGATCTTGTAATATGCCGCGCGGGCGCGATTACATTAAGCGAGCTTTGCTGCTTAGGCAAGCCGTCGGTGCTGATTCCTTCCCCCTTTGTGGCGGAAAACCACCAGTTCCACAACGCTATGACCCTTAAAAAGGCGGGCGCGGCGGAGATTCTTGAAGAGAAGGATCTAAGCGGCGAAAGTCTTATAAACACCGTTTCAAGGATAATCGAAAATAAGCCTCTGCTTGAAAAAATGGGGGCGGCGGCGCGTAAACACGCTATTTCCGACGCAAACAAAAGAATTTACGACGTTTTAATGCAATTATACACCGAAGCGTGACAATTTCCGCATTTTCGCATAGTATGAACTGTGAGAAAAGTTTTACTGTGAGAGGGTGCGGTAAATGTCCGAGATTATTATAAACGGCGGAAAACGGCTTTCGGGCGGCTTAGAAGTGCAGGGTGCTAAAAACAGCGTTTTGCCGGTGCTTGCGGCAACGGTACTGTGCGGAAAGGAATGTGTTATACATAACTGTCCCGCGCTTTCGGATGTGGAAACCTCCGTTAAAATTCTAAGGGCGCTCGGTTGCTCCGCCCAAAGGCAGGGGGACGCGGTTATCGTAAACAGCGAGGGAATAAACAACTGCGAAATTCCCGATAGCTTAATGCGGGAAATGCGTTCCTCGGTGGTGTTTTTGGGCGCGATAATCGGAAGATGCAAAAAGGCGGTCATAAGCAGTCCCGGAGGCTGTGAATTAGGACCGAGGCCTATTGATTTGCATTTGTCCTCCCTTGAAAAAATGGGAGTCACGGTTACCGAGGAGCACGGCTTTTTATACTGCACCGCCGAAAAGGGACTTCACGGCGCGGAAATTAATCTCGGCTTTCCAAGCGTGGGCGCCACCGAAAATATTATTCTCGCGGCGGCGACGGCTAAGGGTATGACGGTAATTCACGGCGCGGCAAAGGAGCCCGAAATAAGCGACCTTGCCGATTTTTTAAACAGCGCGGGCGCGAGGATTTACGGCTGTGGTTCGGATACCGTAAAAATTTACGGCGTAGAAAAATTGGGCGGCGCGGAGCATACGATTATTCCCGACAGAATCGCGGCGGCAACCTATATGGCGTGCGCCGCAGTTACGGGCGGTACGCTTACTCTTAATGGAGTTATGCCGTCCCATATGGTTTCGCTGTTTTGGCTCTTTAAGGAATGTGGGTGCGGCGTTGAGCTTTCGGGAAAAAGCGTAAGGATTACGGCTCCCGAAAGGCTTTCAAGAGTTCCGACGGTAAGGAGCCTTGTTTACCCCGGCTTTCCTACCGACGCAGGTCCCATTGCCGTGGCAATGCTAAGCCTTGCAGAGGGTACTTCGGTCTTTGTAGAAAATATATTTGAAAACCGTTTCCGCTATGTTGATGAGCTTAAGCGCTTCGGCGCAAAAATCAAAACAGAGGGAAAAACGGCGGTTATCGAGGGCGTAAGCGAGCTTTCGGGCGCGGACTGCAAGGCAACCGACCTTCGCGGCGGCGCGGCGCTCATCATTGCGGCTTTAGCCGCAAACGGCAGGTCAAAAATAGGGGAAATACACCATATAGAGCGCGGCTATGACGATATAGTTGCGGCTTTAAAACCGCTGGGAGCGGATATTAATTACAGTAAGGAATGATAGCTTGAAAAGGACGGCGCAAAACGACGAGTTTTTGAAAAAAAGAAAAGCGCGTCAGCGCAGGATAAGACGGCGGCGTATTCTAATAGGGCTTACGCTGCTGATTGTCCTGCTTATTGTCGCGGGCGCGGCGCTGTCGCTTACGGTTTTCTTCCCGATAGAAACCCTTACCGCAACTGGGAGCGAAAGGTACACCGCCGAGCAAATTACCGAGTTAAGCGGCATAGATAAGGGCGACAATCTGTTCGCCGCCTCGGTAAAGCTTGATGTAATAAGGGAAAAACTGCCGTATATAGAAAGCGTTAAGCTTAAGCGCAGTCTTCCCGATACCCTTACGATAACCGTCACCGACGCCGAGGATTACGCCTGCTATTATACCGATAATAAGTACTTTAAGGTGAGTAAAGCGGGCTATGTCCTTGACAGCCTCAATGAAATGCCGCAGGAGCTTCCTCTTATAACCGCATCGGGAGTAAAATGCGTTCTCGGCAAAAAGGTAGCTTTTTCAAACGAAAAAACCGAAAAGCTAATAGGTGAAATCGGCACTTTAGCCGCCGAACAGGGCTTAACGCTTAACAGCTTAGATGTTTCCGACGAGCTTTCGCTTACTGTTAAGGCGGAAAATCGGTTTGTTGTCAACCTCGGAACCTCAAATTACCTTGAAAATAAGTTTGCCCACCTTGCGGGAATGATAAAGAATATAGACCCCGAGAAAACGGGAAAAATTAATTTGAGTATGTGGACGGGCGACAATACCGAGGGAACCTTTGTTGAGGGGAGCATAGAATAGCAAATTTTGCATATTTCACACCACGAAAAGTTTTAGGTTTTCGGCAGTTTTAAAAAAATTACAAGAATGTAATAAAAAGTGTTGAAATTTAAAATAAGATATGTTATTATCTTAATATAACTATAATTGTGCAGAATAATATCTTTACATAAACACGGAGGAATTCAAAATGCCATTTGAAGTAGCAGAAGAACAAGAGAATGTAGTACAAATTAAGGTTGTCGGCGTAGGCGGCGGCGGCGGAAACGCCGTTAACCGTATGGTGGAGGCAGGCGTGCGCGGCGTTGAGTTTATAGCAATCAATACCGATAAGGCGGCTTTGCTCCAGTCAAGAGCCAACCAGAAGATTCAGATAGGCGACAAGACCACCGCAGGTATGGGTGCGGGCGGCAATCCCGATAACGGCCGTGCCGCCGCTGAGGAATCCCGCGACGAAATTACCGCGGCTATCCGCAGTGCAGATATGATATTCATTACCGCAGGTATGGGCGGCGGAACAGGTACGGGCGCGGCTCCCGTTGTTGCGGCTATCGCTAAGGAGCTTGGAATCCTTACCGTAGGTATCGTAACAAAGCCCTTCGGCTTCGAGGGTAAAAAGCGTATGACTCAGGCTGAGGCGGGTATCGCGGCTCTCCGTGAGCAGGTGGACAGCCTTGTTGTTATCCCGAACGAACGCCTTAAGTTTGTTTCCGAGCAGAAGATTACCTTTAAAAACGCTTTCTATATTGCGGACGATGTTCTCCGTCAGGGCGTACAGAGCATTTCCGAGCTTATCAACGTTACCGCCCTTGTTAACCTCGACTTTGCCGATGTTAAGTCTATTATGGCAGACGCGGGCTACGCTCATATGGGCGTTGGCGTTGCCACAGGCCGCGACAAGGCGGAGCAGGCGGCGCGCGCGGCTATCAACAGCCCGCTTATCGAGACCTCTATGGAGAACGCTCGCGGTATTATCATCAGCATTACAGGCTCTGACGATATCGGTCTTGAAGAGGTTGAGCTTGCTTCCTCAATTATCACCGATATGGCGCATCCCGACGCGACCATCATTTGGGGTGCTCAGCTTGACGATACCCTTGAGGATACTATCCGTGTAACCGTTGTTGCTACCGGCTTGGGCGACGACAAGAAGGATGAAAAGAAGGACGATTTAGCTTCTCTCTTAGGCGGCAACACCGATGATGACGAAAGCTATACCGACGTTATCAGCTTCTTCAACAATAAGGATTAATTAATAAGCTTATATTCAGCGGCAACCGCATTTTACGGTTGCCGCTATTATTTTCCGCTTTACAAACGGTTAGTTTGGTGTTATAATTAAATAGAACAAACGTTCCGAAGAGAGGCGAGGATTAAAATGAAAAACAGGATAATTTTACATTGCGACCTTAATAATTTTTTTGCTTCGGTTTCCCTGCTTTTTAATCCTACCCTCGTAAGTCTCCCTGTCGCCGTCTGCGGCGATAAGGAAAACCGCCACGGAATCGTCCTTGCTAAAAACGAAATCGCCAAGGGCTTTGGGGTTAAGACCGCCGAGCCGATATTCGAGGCGCAAAGAAAATGCCCCGAGCTTGTAATCTTGCCGCCGCTTATGGATAAATATCGCGAATATTCGGTGCGGGCGCGGGAAATTTACGCCCGCTACACCGATATGATAGAACCCTTCGGGATAGACGAATGTTGGCTTGACGTGACGGGCAGTACTCTGATTTTCGGAAGCGGTGAGGAAATCGCCCACAAAATAAGGCGGGATATTAAGCGGGAGCTGGGGGTTACGATTTCGGTGGGTGTAAGCTTTAACAAGACCTTTGCAAAATTAGGCTCGGATATGAAAAAGCCCGACGCGGTGACGGTTATCGGGAGGGATAATTTTAAGGAAAAGGTATGGCACTTGCCTGCGTCCGACCTGCTTTTTGCGGGAAGAAAAACCGCCGAAAAGCTCCGTTCCTGCGGGGTTTATACAATAGGCGACCTCGCCTTATGCTCGGACGAAACGGTTACACGTCTCTTAGGTAAAAACGGAACGGCGCTAAAAAACTGTGCGCTGGGGCTTGATAATTCGCCCGTCGTGACCCCAACTGAGGACGATAAGCCAAAGAGCGTGGGGCGGTCGGTCACCTGCTCGCACGATTTTACCGATTTTGATTCGGTTTGGAGCACTTTTTTAACCCTTTCGCAGTCGATTGCGGATACTTTGCGCGGTCACGGACTTTTTGCCTCAGGCGTGCAGGTGCATATCCGCACCGCCTCGCTTAATGTTAAGGAATTCGGCCGCACCTATCCCGATTCTACCAACAGCGCCTATACTATTGCAAGCCGCGGCATTGAGCTGTTAAAGGAAAATTATAATTTTGCAGAGCCATTGCGCTCGGTGGGTATAAGGGCAATGGGGCTGAAGGAGTATGAAACCGCCGTACAGCAGGACATTTTCGGTAATTATAAAAAGCGGGAATCAGAGGAAAAAATCGAAAATTCAATTTACGAGCTTAGAAAAAGGTTCGGCAATTCAAGCATTTCCCGCGCCTCGGCGGAGAAGGAATAACTGTTTTGAAAAACACAGAGGGAATTACGGAAGAATATAATGCGCTGTCTGTTCGGATTAATCGATTATAAGCAAGGTCTTAATGCAAAGCTGTTAAATAAAATAATTGCGGTGCTGTCTAAAGCCTGTGAGGTAAGGGGAACGGACGCGACGGGTATAGCCTATAACACAGCGGACAAGCTGTGTATTTACAAAAGACCGCTGCCCGCGCATAAAATGCACTATAAAATTTCCGACGGCGTTCATACGGTTATGGGACACACCCGAATGACAACGTAGGGAAACGAGCGGTTCAATTTTAACAACCACCCGTTTTACGGCAGAACGGACAACACCGAGTTTGCCTTAGCGCATAACGGCGTACTGCACAACGACCTGATTTTGCGCCGCAGGGAAAAGCTCCCCGAAACCAAGATAGAAACCGACAGCTATTTATCCGTACAGCTTATTGAGCAGAAAAGAACCCTCTGTGCCGACAGCCTTAAATATATGGCTGAGCGGTTGGAGGGTTCTTTTACTATTACGGTGCTTGACAGGGACGATAATCTATATTTTGCAAAGGGTGACAATCCTATGTGTATTTATCGTTTTAAGGAAAAGGGGCTTTATATTTACGCCTCCACCGAGGATATACTAATAACCGCCTTAAAGAAAATGCCATGCCGTTTCGGAAAAATAGATTATTTGCTTGAGGAAGGCTTCTCAACCGACGATATTGAGGAGATAATTTATTGTTCTTAATATCCCGTTAGGGTACACTCTATTGACACACCGACAGAGTATGTCGATAGGGTTAGTTTATGGCTTTTGGTATATGCCAAAAAGAAATGCCACCCTATTGAGAAAATTTTAAAAATGTATTGCTATTGTGCGTACAATCGTGTATAATAATATTGCAAAGAATTTTGAAAGGAGCTTTTTTGCTATGGCAACAAAATCTGCAAATCTTTATGCACGAATTGAACCTGATTTAAAAGAACAAGCCGAAGGTATTTTAAGCTCGCTTGGCATACCTATATCAAATGCAATAACAATGTTTTACAAGCAAATTGTTTTGCAACGCGGTCTTCCGTTTGATGTAAAACTGCCCGTATCATATCCCGTTGATATATCTACTCTTACCGAGCAACAGCTTAATATGGAATTAGAGAAAGGATATGCGGATATTGTTTCGGGTGATGTTAGATCTGCCGAGGATGTTTTCGGTGATATTCGCAAGGATTATTCGTTATGATATATTCTGTGAAAATTTCCAAACAAGCTGAAAACGATTTACGCTCAATATATGAATATATTGCCTTTGAACTACAGTCTTTACAAAATGCACAGGGACAAATCAGTAGATTGGAAAGTAATATTTTAAAGCTTAAAGAAATGCCTGAAAGGTTTTCTGTCTTTGAAAAAGAGCCTTGGAAAAGCAGAAATCTAAGAGTAATGCCCGTGGATAATTATTTGGTGTTTTATATTCCTGATAAATTAACTAAAACTGTTAATATTATTCGCGTAATGTATGGCGGTAGAGATACCGAAAAACAATTAAATCAAAATTAAAAAATTCCGTTTGTACGACAGTTCGTACAGACGGATTTTTTCTGTCTAAGGGAGGGTTAAGTGTGAAAATCGGATATATCCGTATCAGCACCGCCGACCCAAATACCGCAAGGCAGGAGGTGTTAATGCGCGAGCTTGGGGTGGAACAGGTATTTATTGAACGTATGAGCGGCAAAAACACCGACCGTCCCAAGCTTAAAAGAATGATGAGCTTTGTCCGCGAGGGGGACACCGTAATCGTTGAGGCTATAAGCCGATTCGCACGCAACACAAAGGACTTGTTGGATTTAGTGGAGCAGCTTACCGAAAAATTTGTATTAGATAAGTACCATAAAAACAAGGCTATTAAGGCTATGACAGCAGGGATAGAGAATAAATACCGTATCAGCATTTGCAAAAAAGATGAGAGAGCAAATAACGGAGGATGCACAGAACCGCATATCAGCCATGTTTTAGCCGCGAGACTGTCTTCCCGACCGTTAGCATGGAGCGAAACAACACTAGAGAGTTTCCTACATTTTGTGTAATTGATCGTAGGTAATAAATGCTTTTGCCTAATAATTTTTCTTTGTCGCTTTTTGAAAGCACGGCGAATATCATATCAGCTTAGATCTTGCTTA
>JBJEOE010000016.1:0-4405 GCA_051880555.1 Acutalibacteraceae bacterium | reverse complement strand
TTATAAAGTCTTCACGTGAGAGCCGCAACGCGGGCTTTGCAAACGCGGTTTTGCGTAATGTATTAAGAAGTCAAATCACCCTGCCCGACGGTAAAGACCCACAATCCCTTTCGGTGCGGTATTCCTGTCCAGAATGGATAATAAAAAGCTTTATAACCGATTACGGAGCCGATACCGCCGAGGAGCTTTTAAAGGAAAGCCTAAAGCCCGCGCCTGTTGTTATAAGGGTGAACACCTTGAAAACCGATACCGATACTCTGAAAACAGAGCTTGAAAAGCGTGGAATACCGTCAGATACAACGGAAACCGAAAACGCGCTGATACTAAAAAAGGGAATCGACGCCGCCGATTTTGATCTATATAAAAAGGGCTTTTTTTACGCGGAGGATCTTTCCTCCCAGACCGCGGTATCGGTGCTAAACCCCAAAAAGGGCGAAAGAGTGCTTGATATGTGCGCCGCGCCCGGTGGCAAAAGCTTTACTATGGCGCTTTTAATGGAAAACGCGGGGGAGATTATTTCCTGTGACCTGTACGAACAGCGGGTCGGACTTATTAAAAGCGGGGCTGAGCGGCTTGGTATTGATATAATAAAGCCTATGACGGCGGACGCGTCTGTTTACAAAGAGGATTTAGGAGAGTTTGACTGTATTCTCTGCGATGTTCCATGTTCCGGATTAGGCGTACTTAGAAGAAAGCCCGATATTAAATATAAGCCCGAAAATGATTTTGCGGAGCTTGAGGCGCTCCAGTATAAAATACTTGAAAACGCCGCCCGTTATCTTAAAAAGGGCGGAAGGATATTATACTCTACCTGTACACTAAGACGGGCGGAAAATGAAAAACTTGTAAATTCCTTCATAATGGAGTATAATGGTTTTCATAAAATGTATGAACACGCCTATTTGCCGCATATTGATAAAACAGACGGGTTCTACTGTGCGTTAATCGTTAAGGATTAAAGGAGGTGCCGCGCTTGGAAAAACAGGATATTAGGTCAATGTACTTAACCGAGCTTGAGGAAATGCTTGGCGGTTTAGGTCAGCCTAAATTCCGCGCGGCAAAGCTTTACCGCTGGTTACAGTCGGGAGAGACCGATTTTGACAATATGACCAACATTCCGCTACTTCTTAGAAACGAGCTAAAGGAAAAGACCTATATTGCCGACGTTAAAATTGTAAGACGGCTTTCCTCACAGCTTGACGAAACGGTAAAATACGTTTACGAGCTTTTTGACGGGGAATATATCGAGTCGGTGCTGATGAAGTACGAACACGGCTATACCGTTTGTATTTCAACGCAGGTCGGATGCCGAATGGGGTGCAGCTTCTGCGCTTCGGGAATAGCGGGACTTACAAGGAATTTAACCGCCTCCGAAATGTTAGCCCAGATAACCGCCGCCGAGCGGGATAACGGCATAAGGGTCTCAAACATAGTGATGATGGGTATGGGCGAGCCGCTTGACAACTTTGATAATTCGGTCAGGTTTTTAAGGCTTGTATCCGACAGCGGAGGACTTAACATTGGTCTCAGGCATATTTCGCTTTCCACCTCCGGGGTCGTAAGTGGAATTAAAAAGCTTAAGGAATATAATTTCCCGATAACTCTTTCAATTTCACTCCACGCGCCTAATGATGAAATACGCTCCTCGATAATGAGGGTCAACAAGAAGTGGAATATAGACGAGCTGTTAAAGGCGTGCAAGGAATATCAGGCGGTTACAACACGGCGCATTTCCTTTGAGTACGCGCTGATAGACGGAGTGAATGACAGCGACAAATGCGCAGACGAGCTTGCGCGAAGGCTAAAGGGCATAATGTGCCACGTTAATCTTATACCTGCAAATCCGGTAAAGGAAAATTCCTTTAAAAAGCCGGATAAAAATAAAATACTGCATTTTAAAGATTTGCTTGTAAAAAAGGGCGTAAACGCCACGGTTAGAAGAACGCTGGGAGCGGATATCGACGCTTCCTGCGGTCAGCTTAGAAAACGGGTAAAGGAGGGGGAAGGCAGTGAAAATATTCAGTCAAACCGATAAGGGAAGAGTAAGAACGGATAATCAGGACGCGTATTTTGCAGGACGTATATCCGACAGCACGGTTTTCGCAGTGGTCTGCGACGGAATGGGCGGCGCAAATGCGGGAAGCGTTGCGAGCGAGAACGCCGTAAGGCACATTTCGGAGTATGTTATTAAATCCTATCGGAATGAGATGACCGTAGACGAGCTTGAAACGGTTGTAAGAAACGCCGTTATAAGCGCTAATATAGAGCTTTACGATATGTCGGTAAACGACCCGTTGCTTTCGGGTATGGGTACTACGGCGGTTATCGCTCTTGTAAAGGACGGCGGCGCGGTTATCGCAAATGTGGGTGACAGCCGAATTTACCTTGTGAATGAGGAAATAAGACAGCTTACCCGCGACCATTCGGTTGTTCAGTCGCTTATTGAGAGCGGAAAAATAACCCCCGAGGACGCAAAGGTGCATCCGCGAAAAAACGTCATTACTCGGGCAATAGGAGCGGAGGAAAACGTTACGCCTGACAGTTCGGTTATAAGGCTTAGCGACGGCGATTCTCTTCTATTATGCACCGACGGGCTAAGCAATTATCTCGATGACGGCGACATTTTGAATATCTTTAAAAACACGGATATTTCGGCGGTGCCCGCAGTCCTTGCCAATAGGGCAAATTCAAACGGCGGCGGCGATAATATAACAGTTGTCACACTTACCGTATAGAAAGGAAAAGACTTATGGATAAATTTGTAGGAAAACGACTTGACGGCAGATATGAGATTAAGGAAATAATTGGCGTCGGCGGTATGGCGGTTGTCTATAAGGCGTTTGACAATCAGGAAAACCGCACGGTTGCGGTTAAAATTCTTAAAGAGGAGTTTATCTCCAATGAGGAATTTGTCCGTCGTTTTAAAAATGAGTCAAAGGCAATCGCAATGCTTTCTCACCCGAACATAGTAAAGGTATATGACGTAAGCTTCGGCGATCTTATTCAGTACATCGTAATGGAGTATATCGACGGTATTACCTTAAAGGAGTTTATCGAGCGTGAGGGAAGCCTGCGTTGGAAGGACGCGGTGCATTTTACCATTCAAATTTTGAAGGGTCTCCAACACGCGCACGATAAGGGCATCGTTCATAGGGACGTTAAGCCCCAGAATATAATGGTTCTTCCCGACGGCACTATAAAGGTTACCGATTTCGGAATTGCACGCTTTGCAAGGAGCGAGCAACGCACCATTACCGATAAGGCGATAGGCTCGGTTCATTATATCAGCCCGGAGCAGGCGAGGGGCGAGCGCACCGACGAAAAAGCCGATATTTATTCGGTAGGCGTAATGCTTTATGAGATGCTTACGGGTCAGCTGCCCTTCCAGGCGGAAAGCCCCGTTTCGGTTGCTATTATGCAGCTTCAGCGCGACCCGCAGCTGCCGACCGAGATAAACGGCTCTATTCCCTTGGGACTTGAGCAGATAACAATGCACGCAATGCAGAAGAATCCCGAGCGCCGCTATCAGTCCGCGGCGGAGATGCTCTGCGACCTCGGACAGTTCAGAAAGGATCCGTCCCTTACCTTTGATTACTCCTATTTTGTAGACGATTCCCCCACAAAATTTGTTTCCTCCAATTTTGATTACGACAGCGTTCAGGCAGACGAGCGCGAGGAAGAAAAAGAGGTCAAGGAAAAGAATAATATGATTCCGATTCTTGCGGGAATCGCGGTCACCCTTGTTATCGCAATAATAATTCTTGCCGCGATTTTTGTGCCGAAGCTTCTTTCGGGCACGGGCTCGGAGTTAAGCTGTCCCAACTTTGTCGGCAAAACCGTTGAGGAAATCAAGGAAAATAAGGAATATACCGATAATTTTACCTTTGAGCAGGAGTGGCAGCCCAACGCTGATTACGCCTACGGCTATGTATACGAGCAGTCTAAGGCGGAGGGTCAGAAGCTTAAAAAGGGCGCTTCGATTACCCTTTATGTAAGTAAGGGACAGTCCACCAAAAAGGTTCCCGACGTTTCAGGCAAGACCGAGTCCGCCGCGATTTCCGAGCTTAAGGCGGCAGGCTTCCAGACCGTTGTAACCGAAATGCCCAGCGAAGATGTTGAGGCGGGTCTTGTAATCAAGACCGACCCCCAGCGCACAGAGGTTGTTGAGGAAAACGCCAAGATTACGGTTTATGTAAGCAGCGGAAAATCAATTAAAAATGTATCAGTTCCGTCGGTAGTCGGTATGAAAAAGGAAGACGCGGAAAAGGAGCTTAAGGATAAAAAGCTTGTTCCCGAGGTCAAGGATACTGTGATTACCGCTGAGGATAAATATTATCCTGTTGGGTGTGTTGTAAAGCAGGAGCCCGACGCAGGCTCTTCCCAGATTCCCGAGGGCTCTACGGTT
>JBJEOE010000015.1:0-23259 GCA_051880555.1 Acutalibacteraceae bacterium | reverse complement strand
AAGTGTATCAAACGGAGCGGTTTTGCACCTTTTAAGCTCAATTCGGTCGTTTTCGCCAAAGGAAAGGCTAACCCTTTCTCCCGAGTCGGGGCAAAGCCTTAAATCCCTTACCGCGCAGCTCCACAAGTATTCCGTACCCGTTAAGGCGACCCTCCTGCGAGCTTTTTCCGTAATTAATGAGTGTGGTTGCGTCAACACCCGAAAGCGCGCTTAAAATCAAAACAAAAGCTTTTTTCAAGACAATCACTCCTATTAATTCTGTTTGCAAAAGGATTATACCAAAATTTTACTATAAAACAATATGATTGTCAATAATGCTTCGGGAGCTATTCATTATGACAAACACTCACATTTGTTGGTATATTATTAATTATAATAATTGTTATTTTGCTAATAATAACCCTTGGGTGAACAAAATGGTGATACTATTTTCGGGGAGAAAATGTGCTGTTGAAAAGGAAATTATTGAGATTTTAAGCGGCTACGGGGCAAGCTACATTTCGGATAAGGCGGTAAACTCGACAGAGGGGCGGTTTACCGTTATAAGCGAGTACAAAAAAACCGATATTAAACTAAAAAGCGGTATCGCCGTTTTTATCGACGATACCGACCGTTTTGACAATCAAATTTTTCCCGACGGGATAACGGGAGTCTGCGAGGACTCAAATCTTAAAGCACTCAGCATTTTCAAGTCCTGCGGTACTCCCGTGATAAGCTGTGGAATGAGCGGTAAAAACACCGTTACCCTTTCAAGCTTAGGCAGTACGTCTCTGCTCGCCTCGCTCCAACGCACCGTTACAGACCTTAGCGGCAACGAGGTTGACCCCGCCGAGTTTAAAATAAAGCTAACCAAGCAGTATTCGCCCTTTGCGGTAATGGCGTCTGCCGCGGTGCTTTTGCTTGTAGGAATAAAGCCCGATGTATTTTAAAGACGCGCGACGCCCGATTCCCTTGCCGCCTTTGCAACCGCCGCCGCCACTGCGGGGGCTATTCTTTTATCAAAGGCTTTAGGCAGAATGTACTCCGCGTTAAGCTCTTCATCGCTTACAAGCCCCGCAAGGGCATAAACCGCCGCCATCTGCATTTCCTCGTTAATGTCAGATGCTCTTACGTCAAGCGCGCCGCGAAAAATACCCGGGAAAGCCAATACATTGTTAATCTGATTCGGGAAATCCGAACGACCCGTACCGACAACCGCCGCGCCGCCCTTTTTAGCCTCGTCGGGCATAATTTCGGGAACGGGGTTAGCCATCGCAAATACCGCCGCGCCAGCGTGCATTGTCGCCACCATTTCGCTCGTTACGATATTAGGAGCAGACACGCCGATAAACACGTCGGCGTTTTTCATAACGTCGGCAAGGGTACCCTTTTCTCCGTTCGGGTTGGTCTTAAGGCTAAGCTCGGTATGAGCGGGACTTAACCCCTCCATTCCCTTATAAATCGCGCCCGCCTTATCGCACATAATAAGGTTTTTAAGTCCTAATTTTAAAAGCAACTCGCCAATAGCGGTTCCCGCCGCGCCCGCGCCGTTTATTACGCACTTAATATCGGCAAGCTTTTTACCCGTGATTTTAAGGGCGTTTGTGACCGCCGCCGCAACGCAGATAGCGGTTCCGTGCTGGTCGTCGTGGAAGACGGGAATATCACAGCGCTCCTTAAGCTTTCTTTCGATTTCAAAGCAACGCGGCGCGGCAATATCCTCTAAATTAATGCCGCCGAAGCTGCCCGAAATTCGGTAAACCGTATCTACAATCTCGTCCACATCATTAGAGCGCACGCAAATCGGGAAGGCATCTACCCCAGCAAACTCCTTAAAAAGTACGCATTTACCCTCCATAACGGGCATACCCGCCTCGGGACCTATGTTACCCAGCCCCAAAACCGCCGAGCCGTCGGTCACAACGGCGATTAAATTAGCGCGTCTTGTAAGCTCAAAGGACTTATTGTAATCCTTTTCTATTTCAAGGCAGGGCTGTGCAACGCCGGGGGTATAGGCAATCGACAAATCCTCCGCGTTCTTAACCGAGGTGCGGGAGACAACCTCGATTTTTCCCTGCCATTCATAATGCTTTTTTAATGCTTCCTGTTTAATGTCCATTTTTTAACACCGTCCGAAATTTTGTATATACTACAGTATATCATATTTTTCGCCGCATTAACAGACTTATTTGAATAAAAAACAATTTTTCGTTAAAGCTATTAAAAAGAAGGTGTGGTATGGACAGAATAAAACAGCGAAATATAATAATAACCGCATTGGTTTTAACCGCCGCTGCGGTAATAATCCTGATAACCGCGGGCTTTGCCGCCAAAAACCGCGAGTATCAGCCGTCCGGTTGGGTTTTAAAGGCATACGGAAACAGCGTCGCCCTCTATAACGGTAAGGAGATAGCGGCGGTTTACGGGGATATTGTGCTTGATAACCTCCCGCCCGAGGATATAAAAATATTAGAAAACGGTATCGCCTTCCCTACCCGCGAGGAGGCAGAAAAGGCGATTGAGGATTACGACGGATAAATTTAATTTATTTGCCTACGCAAAATCGGCGGAAAATTTCGTCGGTGACCTCGTTTGTCACCCGCTTGCCGGTAAGCTCGAAAAGGGCGGCTATTGCGTCGTCAACGCAAACGCCTACCGCGTCCATTGTACAGCCGCATTTAAGGGCGTTTATCGCTTCGCTTACGCCGTCAAGCGCCCTTTGAGCGCAGGCGTGCTGACGTTCGTTTAAAAGCACCGCGCTGTCGGGGTCAAGGTCGGCGGTTCCCGCCGCTTCGGCGATTGCTTTACACAGCGTTTCGTAGCCGTCACCCTTTTTCGCCGAGGTCTCTACAATTTTAAAGCCCTCAAAAGCCGATTTGTCAAGTTTACAAGACAGGTCGGTTTTATTTATTATTACTATTACATTTTTGCCGCGTATGCCGTCTAAAAGCCCATAATCGTCCTTATCAAGCGGCTTTGTGCAGTCGAATACCGCGAGTATAAGCCCCGCGGTTTCAATACGCTTTCTTGCGCGGTCAACCCCTATGCTTTCAACCCGGTCGTCTGTATCGTGTATTCCCGCAGTATCGGCAAGGCGCAAAACAATATCCCCCACAGTCACGGTTTCCTCAATAATATCGCGTGTAGTGCCCGCAACCTCGGTCACTATAGACCGCTCCGCGCCGCTTAGCATATTCATAAGGGTGGACTTACCCACATTCGGTTTGCCGACAATTGCGGTGTCGATTCCCTCCCTTAAAATTCTGCCGGCGTCATAGGTAGAGAGCATTTTTTTAAGCGCGCTTTCGGCGCTCTCAAGCATTTTAAGGAAGTTTTCATAATTAAGCCCCTCAATATCCTCGTCGGGATAGTCGGAAAAGGCGGCAATCGACGCGTCCAACGCTACCAAATCGTCCTCTATTTCCTTGATTTTTCCGATGACCTTTCCGATATGGGCGGCACGGGAAAGGCGGAGCTGAGCCTCGGATTTTGCCGAGATTAGTCCCATAACGCTCTCCGCCCTTGTAAGGTCGGTTTTTCCGTTCAAAAAGGCGCGTTTGGTAAATTCTCCCGGTTCTGCCGAAAAGGCGCCGTTTTTAAGTATCAGGCGTAGTACCTCGCGAAGCAAAATTCTGCCGCCGTGAACCGAAATTTCAACAACGTCCTCCCCCGTATAGCTTTTAGGGGCGCGGAAAACAAGAGCAACCGCGTCGTCCAATACCCTGTAGCCCTCCTTTATCTCGCCGTATGCCGCGCGGTAGCCCGATAAATCGGAGAGTCTTTCACCGCTAAAAGGAAAAAACACCTTATCGGCGATGCTGAGCGCCGCCTCCCCCGAAATTCTTATAACCCCTAAAGAACCCTCACCCAGCGGCGTGGCGATAGCCGCTATTGTACGGTCGGACATTGGCACACCTCCTCTGTCATTTTAATTATTTTAAAACATTTTAATCAGGATAGGTGAAGCGTTTGTTAGAAATCAACTCTTCCCTGTATTTCCTAATATAGTATTTCGCCATATTGAGGTTCTGCTCGGAATAGTTGCCGCATTCCTCGGGGCTTGCACCGGGGATTTCCCCCTCATAGTCGGTAATAAAATCGCACACAGCGATTACAATGGGAAATACCTCTTTTGAGGTTAAATCACCGAACATAACAAGGTAACAGCCCGTTCTGCAGCCCATAGGACCGAAGTAAACGATATTATCCTTTTGCTCGCTTGAACGAAGGAAGGTGGCGGCAAGATGCTCGATAGTGTGAAGTGCCGGCATATCGATAACAGGCTCCCTGTTAGGCGCGGTAATCCTTAAATCAAAGGTTGTTAACGTAACGCCGTCCTTTTTGTCCTTTCTCGAAACATAAAGCCCGGGAAGGAGCGTAAGGTGATTTATTCTGAAGCTTTCTATTTTTTCCACTTTAAACACCTATTTTCATTTTAATACTGTCCGTTTTATAAGCTTTAAAAGCTCGCACAGCGGTACTATAAGGAATGACAGTAAAAGCGAAATTGCAAGCTGATTAAGGTTAAGGGTCGTCATTCCAAAAAGATAGCCCGCGGGGGTAAGCACAAGGAAAATTACAATAAAAAGTGTAAGCGCGGCGGATAGATTTAAAAATCTGTTTGAAAAGAGCTTTTTGCTTACTAAGCTTCCCTCAAGCTTGCTGTTATAGCAATGGAAAATCTGCGATATGCCAAGCACCGCAAACGCCATTGTCATAGCGGCGGCTCTGCTCGTCCCCGCGCCAATGCTGTAGGCTGTTAGGGTCATAGCGGCGATAAAAACGCTTTGTATAACAAGGGTTGCCACCGTGACCGCGTCAAACATTCTGCCAAGCGTGGTATAGGGCTTGCGCTTCATAACCGAGTCCTCAGCCCTCTCCATACTAAGCGAAATAGCGGGGGCGCAGTCGGTAAGCAGGTTTATCCACAAAAGCTGTACCGCCGAAAGCGGAGTTAATGAAAAAAGAATCATTCCGAAAAGAATCGCAATAATCTCCGCAAAGTTGCAGGAAAGCAGATAATAAACCGATTTTTTGATATTATCAAAAAGTCCGCGGCTTTCCTTTATGGCGCAGACAATGGAATTAAAGCGGTTATTGGCGATTACTATATCCGCATTGCCCTTTGCAACGTCGGTGCCGAATTTTCCTATAGCACAGCCTACGTCGGCGGCGGCAAGCGCCTCGCCGTCCTGCACGCTGTCACCCGTAATTGTAACGACATTACCCGCCTGTTTAAGGGCTTTTACAATGCGTAGCTTATCAGACGGGGAAACCCTTGCATAAACCGAGCAGTTATCTACCTTAGCGAGCAACTCACCGTCGCTCATTGTGGAAAGCTCCTCCCCGGTAAGAGCGTTACTGCCGTCCTTTAAAATCCCGATTCTCCGCGCAACCGATTTTGCGGTTATAAGATTGTCGCCCGTAATCATAACGGTTTTAATTCCCGCACTCTCGCATGCCTTTATATCCTCAATAACCGTTTCGCGCGGCGGGTCGTCAAGTCCCAACAGTCCCACAAAGGTAAGGGAGCGTTCGATTTCCTCAGGATTGGGATTGGCGGGAATATTATCAAGCGGTCGCATTGCAATACCTACAATTCTCAGCGCCTCGTCGGCAAGCGCGCTGTTAAGCTTTAAAATATCCTCTGCCTTACAGCCTACGCAGTTAGGCACAACGATTTCGGGCGCGCCCTTCACAATGGCAAAGGGCTTTTCGTTAATCATTGTAATTACCGTCATTGTCTTGCGCTCGGAATCGAAGGGAATAACCGCAAGCTTCGGAAAAATGTCCTCAACATCTTTTGCGGACATTGAATTGTAAGCAAGGCAGGCTTTTTTAATAGCGTCCTCGGTCGAATCGTTCTGTAAGGTTGAGCAGGCGGTAGCAAGCTTCAATACCAGCGAGGTCTTCTCATCGATAGGCTCGGATTCCACGTCTGTCAGCTTGTCACCGTCAAATATCTTGGCGAGCTGCATTTTATTGCGGGTTAACACGCCCGTTTTGTCCGAGCATATTACATTCGTTTTACCGAGCAGCTCCAAAGCGTCGGAATCCTTTATAATAATTTTATCCTCAACAATGCGCTTTACACCGATTGCAATAACGATTGTAGCAATAGCCGGAAGCCCCTCGGGAATCGCGGCGACTGCAAGAGCTACCGCGTTCATAAGCATTTTAAGGGTTGTCGAGGCGAAATTTCCGCTTCTGAAGTTCTGTACCATTCCGATAATGAAAACCACAAGGCAGATTAAAAGAATAATAACGTTTACTATTTTTCCGATACCGTCAAGCTCGCCCTCAAGGGGTAACGATTTTTCGCCTGTCTGCTGTAAAATGGCAGAGGTTCTTCCTATTTCGGTATTAAGACCTGTAGCCACAACCACCGCCTTAGCATTTCCGTGGGCAACGCTTGTACCCGAAAAGACCATATTAGAGCGGTTTTCTATAGCGGTAATATCCTCAAAAACGGCGTCCCCGTTCTTTTCGACAGGAATTTCGTCCCCCGTAAGCATAGATTCGTTACAGCGGAACTCATTTGAATCGATTATCCTCGCGTCCGCCGATATATAATCCCCCGTTTCGAGCAGAATAATATCCCCGGGGACAAGCGTAGCGGAATTGACCGTCCTTACAATCCCCTCCCTTAACACCGTCACAGAGGGGTTTGTGATGCTTTTCATACTGTCAAGCGCGTTATCACAGCTGTGCAGATGATATGCGCTTACAGCGGCGTTAATCAGCACAATAGCAATAATAAGGAGCGGAGAAAAAAAGTCCGTCTCCCTATACATAAGTGAAACCGCAAAGGATAGCAGGGCGATTATAATAAGCGCGATAACCGTTTTACTTTTAATCTGACCTAAAAACCTTTTTAAATATGACGGCTTTTCCACGCTTGATATTACGTTTCTGCCGTACTGCCTAAGCCTCATTTCGGCAACGCCGTTAGGAAGCCCCTTTTTATCGTCAACCTCTAACTCGCGCAGAATATCATCGCTGTGGGTACTGTGCCAAATCATAGATACTCCTCCGATTCTTTATTTTGTAAGCGATAAATAATAGTTCTTCATTTGCTTTGCGTCCTCCGCCTGGGTTCCCGCAGACTCGCAAATAAAGGTCGGCTCACAGCCGTATTTATAGGTAAGCTCCAGCACAGGCTCAAAATCGGGACCGTAGACCCTATCCTCGAAGGTAAGGTGACGCTTCTCGCCGCCCGTGGTATACTCGATTTTTGAAAAATGGGAGTGAAAAGCCTTAAGCCTGTCCGACCCAAGCTCGTTTTTAACAGAGGTAAAAATATTTTCAAAATCGGCGAAGGTTTTAAGAATACCTAAATCGCGGGCGTTTAAATGCCCGAAATCAATACAGGGTATAAGCCGCTCGTCAAGCTTGCAAAGCTCCAAAACCTCACCGAGCGTACCGAGCTGATTTACCTTTCCCATAGTTTCAGGGCAGATATGAACGTGTGAAAGTCCCTCGCGGTCGAGCGCGTCAAGCGCAAGACGCATTGTGTCTAAGGCAAGCTCCAGCGCCCGCTCGCGGGAGATTTTACCGCAGGAGCCTGTATGGACGACTATCCTATCTCCGCCCATGGCGTTAACGGCTCTTGCGGAGGCTAAAATATAGTTTACCGAATTAAGCCGTTTTTCCTCCTCGACAGAGGACATAGATATATAATAAGGCGCGTGAAGCGAGAGGGTAATACCCGCATTTTTTGCCTTTTCACCAAGCTCTCTTGCCTTGTCCTCTCCTATATTTACTCCCCTGCCGCATTGGTATTCGTAGCAGTCAAGCCCCATTTTCACAATATATTCGGGAACTTGAAGGCTGTTTTTATAGCCCAAAGCCGCAAAGCTTTCGGAATTTCCCGCAGGACCGAATTTCGGCATAATCACTGCACCTCCGTATTTTTTATTTTATAAATTTTATATACCGCGCGTTCAATTTTGCGCTTGAATTTAAAGCTTTTCGAGCTTTCAAGCTTTATAGGATCAAGGAGAATTGTTTTAACTCCGTAAAGATTTCCCCCCAGCGTATCGGTGAAAATCTGGTCGCCGACTATAGCGGTCTCCCGCCTTTTTGTGCCGAGAATTTTAAGTGCCGAGGAAAACTTAAAGGGCAAGGGCTTAAGCCCCATACTGATAAAGGGCAGATTAATTTTAGCGGCAAAGGGTTCAACCCGCGCTTGCTTTGAATTTGATAAAATAACAAGCCCTATACCGTTTTTTTGCATTTCTTCAAGCCAGTTTTTAAGCCCGTCGGTTAAAACCTCGCCGTGATGGGTAGATAAAGTGTTATCCACATCGAGGATAAGCCCTTTGATACCGTATTTATTAAGTAGCTTTAAATCAATATCGATAACCCTGTGTAGTTTTATTTTGGGTTTAAGCAGCATAGATTACTCCTATTAAATAAATAAGAAAAAAGCGGCTAAAAAGCCGCTTTTCAGCAAATATTAGCGGAACTTTCTTTTACGAGCAGCTTCCGACTTCTTTTTACGCTTAACAGAGGGCTTCTCATAATGCTCTCTCTTGCGAACCTCCTGAATAACGCCATCCTTTGCGGTCTGCCTTTTAAAGCGGCGCAAAGCGTTATCGAGAGACTCGTTTTCTTTAATTCTAACCTGACTCATTTATATTCCCTCCCTCCGCAAAATAGCAGGGGTCTAAATTCGATAGCAAGGCTTATTATACTATATTTTGTCGCTTTAGTCAAGAAATACTTTTAGGCGGCAAAAGTAAAAAGCCCAACTAAAGGGTTATCCCCTTAAAGCGATGACGTTGGCAACTATCGCCAGTACAAAGAAAAGAATTGCAATGTACTTAGTCATACGCGACAGGCGCGCGTCAGCGGTTCTTGCTTTGTTTTTAGAAAGGAATGTATCGGCTCCGCCGGAAATAGCGCCGTTAATGCCGGCACGGTGACCCTGCTGTAAAAGAACTACTGCGATGATAACAAGGGAAACCAAAATAACCGCGATTCCGAGAATTATCTCAACTGCATTCACAGATAACACCTCCACATTACAAATAACACTTAATATAATAACACAAACAAAGCGAATTTGCAACAAATTTTTTGCATAAAATAATAAATTATTTCACAACAATATTAACAAGCTTTTTAGGTACGTAAAGCTCCTTAACTACCGTCTTGCCTTCTATAGCAGAAGCAACGGCGGAATCCTCTTTTGCAAGGACAATAGCGTCGGGCACGGCAATATCTGCGGGGACGTTAATTCTCGCCTTGATTTTTCCGTTTACCTGAATTGCAATTTCTACGGCTGAATCCACGCATTTTGCGGGATCAAAGTTCGGCCATTTTGCCTCGTTTAACATTCCTCCAAAGCCGCAGAGTTCCCACATTTCCTCGGTCATATGGGGCGCAAAGGGGTTTAAGAGCAGTAAATAGGTTCTGTACTCTCCCCTTGTGATACTGCCCGTCGCCTGAATATCGTTAAGCAAAGACATCAGCGCCGCGATAGCGGTGTTCATCTTAAGCCCCTCGATATCCTCGGTTACCTTTTTGATTGTGCGGTTAAAAGCGGCTTCAAGCTCGGGGCGGTATTCTTCGGAATCGGTGAGTTTTTCATTAAGCGCCCACACCTTTTCGAGGAATCGCTTACTTCCCTTTATTGAAGACTGGCTCCAGGGTGCCGCCTTTTCAAAGTCGCCTATAAACATTTCGTAAACGCGCATAGTGTCGGCACCGTAATCCCTTACAATATCATCGGGGTTTACTACATTTCCGCGGGATTTCGACATTTTCTCGCCGTTTTCACCCAAAATCATACCGTGGCTTGTGCGCTTTGCATACGGCTCGGGATTAGGCACTACTCCTATATCGTAAAGGAATTTATGCCAAAAACGGCTGTAAAGCAGGTGGAGGGTCGTATGCTCCATACCGCCGTTGTACCAATCAACAGGGCACCAATATTCGAGCGCTTCTTTAGATGCAAACTCCTTATCGTTATGCGGGTCGCAGTAGCGCAGGAAATACCATGAGGAGCCTGCCCACTGGGGCATTGTATCGGTCTCTCTTACCGCGTGCCCGCCGCAGTGCGGACAGGTGGTATTGACCCAGTCAGTCATTTTTGCAAGTGGCGACTCGCCGTTATCGGTGGGCTCATAGGAATCAACGTTAGGCAGTACCAGCGGCAGTTCGCTTTCGGGAAGCGGAACATAGCCGCATTTCTCGCAATAAACTATCGGTATAGGCTCGCCCCAATAACGCTGGCGGGAGAATACCCAGTCGCGAAGCTTGTAGTTGGTCTTAACAAATCCCAAGTTATTATCGGTAAGCCACTTCTGCATTGCCTTTTTAGCCTCCTCGACCGAAAGCCCGTCAAGGAAGCCTGAATTAACCAGTTTACCGGTAGCGCAGTCGGTGTAAGGCGCGCTCTCTACGTCCTCACCGCCCGAAACAACCTCGATTATCGGAAGTCCGAACTTCTTTGCAAACGCCCAGTCGCGGTCGTCGTGGGCGGGAACCGCCATAATAGCTCCCGTACCGTAGGAAATAAGCACGTAGTCCGAAATGAAAATCGGAACCTCTTTTTTATTTACGGGGTTTATCGCAGTAACACCTTTAAGCTTAACACCCGTCTTTTCCTTTGCAAGCTCGGTGCGCTCGAAGTCCGACTTCTTAGCCGCCTCTTGCTTGTAGGCTAAAACCTCGTCCAAATTTTCAATTTTGTCCGCCCACTTTTCAATCAGCGGATGCTCGGGCGACATTACCATATATGTAACGCCGAAAAGAGTGTCCGCACGTGTGGTGAAAATTTCAAACTCGTCGCCCGTGCTGGCGGTAAATTTAACCTGAGTACCGTAGGAGCGGCCTATCCAGTTGCGCTGTTGAGTCTTTACGCGGTCGATAAAATCGACATTGTCAAGCCCTTCAAGCAGCTTTTCGGCATAGTCGGTAATTTTGAGCATCCACTGGCTTTTTTCCTTGTGTATTACCTCGCTGCCGCAACGCTCGCAATGACCGTTTACAACCTCCTCGTTTGCAAGCACGCACTTGCAGGAGGTGCACCAGTTGACCGACATCTTCTTTTTATAGGCAAGTCCCTTTTTAAAGAGCTGTAAGAAAATCCACTGGGTCCACTTGTAGTAGGACGGGTCGGTGGTGTTGATTTCTCTGCTCCAGTCAAAGGAAAAGCCCAAGGATTTAAGCTGTCTTTTAAAGTTTGCAATATTATTTTCGGTTACAATAGACGGGTGAATGTGGTTCTTTATCGCAAAGTTTTCGGTGGGAAGACCGAAGGCGTCCCAGCCCATCGGATAAAGCACATTATAGCCCTCAAGCCTTTTCTTGCGGCTTACAATATCAAGTGCGGTATAAGAACGCGGGTGACCTACGTGCAGTCCCTGTCCCGACGGGTAGGGAAACTCCACAAGCCCGTAAAACTTAGGCAGCGAGTAATCGTCCTTTGCGGCGAAGGTCTGCTTTTCGTCCCAAATATCCTGCCATTTTTTCTCAATTTTTGCGTAATCATATGTCTTTGACATTGTTAATCCCCCTCGGATTCGGTAAGAATCTCGTCTAAGTTTACCTGCTCGCCGTCGCTCCACATTTTATCAAGATCGTAAAACTCGCGCTGGTCGCGGCTGAAAACATGTATTATAACCGAGCCGTAGTCAAGCACTATCCAGCCCGTGGTTTTTCCCTCAATATGGTGGGGTGAAACCCCCGCCTCATTAAGCTTTTCCTCTACCTCGTCCGCAAGGGCGCGAACGTGGGTTGAGGAGGTCGCGGTACACATTAAAAAGTACTCGGCTAAAACCGTAAGGTCGGCGACCTTAACCGCGTTTAGCTCCCTTGCTTTCTTTTGGTTAAGCGCGTTTGCCGCAATCTTTAAAATTTCAAATGCTTCCAAACTAATTTCCTCCAATTTTATTAAGAACAGCCTGATTATAAGCCGCCACCGTATCGGGGTGGACTGCTCTGCCCTGATTTACTAAATCTGAAATCGAATACTCCAATGCGTAAACAAAAGCCTTTTCGAGGGATTCGTCAACATATTCCCTTATAACGTCCACGTCCTCGTAATCCCTGTCCTTTGATGTAAAATCCGCAAGATAGAGAATTTCTGCAAGTAGGGACATATCCGCCTTGGCGGTCGTATGATAGCGTATAGCGTCTATTATTTCGGGGTCGTTTATTCCTAAAATATTTTTAACATATAGAGCGCCCGACATCGCGTGCCACAGCTTTTTTGCATTTTGCTCAACATCGCTTAGAATTATACCAAACTCTTTAAAGATTTGCAAGTGTTCTTCGTCGGGAGCGTTCTTTGTAATATCGTGAAGCAGTCCCGCAAGGTATGCCTTTTCCTTGTCGCCGCCGTATTTTTCGGCCAAGCGCTTTGCTTCGTCGGCAACGCAAAGCGAGTGAAAATAACGCTTTTCGTTAAGCCTTTTTTGGAGTATTACCTTTAAAGCCTCATAATCGGTTTTATTTTCCGCCACCGTAAATCCCTCCGTCTTTAATGTAGTTATATATTTTTCCGGGCATAAGCTCCCGAGATTTTTGGGTGTTATTTCTTATATACGTAGAGGAAACCGCCGTTATAGTTTCGCTCATAACCGTGATTTTCATTCCCATATCCGAAAGCTCCGCCGCTTTTCGGTCAAACTCCGCATTATCGGTATCGGTACGCCTGAAAACGGTAAAGGAAAGCATTTTCATAAGCTCCTCATACCTGTACCATTTTTCAAAGGAAATAAGCATATCCCCGCCGCAGACAAAGGTGAATTGCCGTTCCGGATATTTTTTTAAAAATTCCGTCACTGTGTCAAAGGTGTAGCTTTTACCCTCGCGCTCAAACTCCGCAAGACAGAGCCGCACCTTGCTAAAATCATCAGCAATAATACGGCACATTTCTATTCTGTCCGAATCGTCTGCTAAAAAATCGCAGACCTTGTGCGGCGGTATTCTGTCGGGCATAAGCCAGATTTCTTCAATTTCGGGGCGGTTTTCAAGCGCTTTAAGCATTTGATAATGTCCTATATGCGGCGGGTTAAAGGTTCCGCCGAAAATTGCGGTAAGTCCCATATTATTTAACAAGCTTAATCTGCTTGTTTTCCTCGCTCTCCTTATAAAGCACAAAGCGCGAGCCTATTACCTGCACCACGTCCGCCCCTGTTTTAAGGGCTATTTCCTCCGCTGTTTCGCGGGGCGTGGTCGGGCAGGTTTCAAGGGTGCGGAGCTTTATAAGCTCCCTTGCTTCAAGCGCGTCGCTCACCTGCTTTACGGTGTTTTCACTAACGCCCGATTTTCCGACCTGTAAAATTGTCTCAAAGCTGTTTGCAAGCCCTCTTAGCTGGGCTCTCTGTCTGCTGTTTAGCATTAATCATTCTCCGTTTTAAATATATTTTTCAAGCTCTGCCTTAAAGGCTCTGAGCGCGTTTCCGCGGTGGCTTACCCTGTCCTTTTCCTCGGGGGTCATTTCGGCATAACAGCCCGCCTCACACACAAAAAGCGGGTCGTAGCCAAAGCCGCCCTCTCCGCTGCACATCTCGGCGACATAGCCCTTGCACTCTCCCCTTACGGTAAACTCCCTACCGTCGGGGAAAACGCAGGCAATAGCCGAAACAAAGGTCGCGGTGCGTTTTTCGTGGGGTACGTCCTTTAGCGCCGCCAAAAGCTTTTCGTTGTTTGAAGCGTAGGTAGCTCCCGTTCCCGAATAGCGCGCGGAATAAAGCCCCGGCGCGCCGTCCAAAATATCAACGCTTAAGCCCGAATCGTCCGCAACGGTCATAAGCCCCGTAACCTCAAAACCCGAATGCGCCTTTAACAGAGCGTTTTCCTCATAGGTAGTACCCGTTTCCTCTACCTCGGGCAGGGGCTTTTCCAAATCGTTTTCGCTTAAAACCTCAAAGCCCATAGGCTTTAAAATTCTTTCAAGCTCTTTTAATTTATTGTGATTTTTTGTTGCGATAAATACCTGCATTGCTTTACTGCTCCTCAAAAATTCCGTCCGCAAACTCGGCGGCGTTAAAGGGCTGCAAATCGTCTATTCCCTCGCCCACGCCGACAAATTTAACGGGTATGTTAAGCTCGTTTCTTATAGCTACTATTATACCGCCTTTTGCCGTTCCGTCAAGCTTTGTTAAGACAATTCCTGTAATATCGGCAACATTTTTAAATTCCCGCGCCTGATTTACGGCGTTTTGACCTGTCGCCGCGTCTAACACAAGCAGGGTTTCTACCGAGGAATCGGGCAGCTCCCTTGCAATAACGCGGTAGATTTTAGCAAGCTCATCCATAAGATTTTTCTTGTTATGAAGACGTCCCGCCGTGTCGCAGATAATAACGTCCGCGCCCTTTGATTTTGCCGAGGAAATAGTATCAAACACCACCGAGGCGGGGTCTGTGCCCTCCACGCTTTTTACCATTGAAACCCCCGCTCTTTCCGCCCAGATACCTAACTGGTCGATAGCGGCGGCGCGGAAGGTGTCGGCGGCGCCCAAAACCACCTTTTTGCCTTCGGTTTTAAGCTGTGATGCGATTTTGCCTATTGAGGTGGTCTTTCCCACGCCGTTTACGCCGATAACAAGTATTACAGACGGCTTGGTTTTAAGCCTTAAGCCCTCGTCCTCGCCTAACATCTCTGCTATGATTTCCTTCATCATACCCTTGATTTGCTTAGGGTCGGTAACGCCTGTCTCCTTGATTTTTTTGCGTAGTCTTTCACAGATTTCCTGCGCTGTTGCAACCCCCATATCCGACATAACGAGGGTCTCCTCAAGCTCCTCAAACAGCTCCTCGTCAATTTTGGTAAAGCTGTTTATAATGCTGTTTACTCCGTTTGAAATCGAGGCTCTGGTTTTGTTTAGCCCCTCTTTGATTTTACTGAAAAATCTCATTTGTGTCCCGCTTTCAAAATAGATTTACGCGCCTTGTGATAAAAGCGCCTTTTCAAGCTCGGCTACATTAAGCTCCAAGAGCTTTGTAATGCCCTTTTCCTGCATTGTCACGCCGTAGAGCATATCCGCCGCCTCCATTGTGCCGCGGCGGTGGGTAACGCAGATAAACTGGGTCGAAAAATCCGACCGTTTCATATAATCCGCAAAGCGGTCGACGTTGATATCGTCAAGCGCGGTGTCAACCTCGTCAAGGAAGCAGAAGGGCGGAGCGTTGACGCGCATAATCGCAAAGTAAATCGACAGGGCGATAAGCGCCTTTTCGCCGCCCGAAAGTCCGTCAAGGCTCGGCACATTTTTGCCGGGGAGCTTTACATTAATATCAATTCCGCTTTCAAGCACGTTTTCAGGCTCTGAAAGCGTAAGGCTCGCGCTACCGCCGCCGAAAAGCTCGGTAAAGGTCTTGGAGAAATTCTCGTTAATCTTGTTAAAGCCCTCGGTGAAAATATCCTGCATCTGGTGGGTTAGCTGATTTATAAGCTTGTGTAGCTCTGCCCTTGTGGTCTCGACATCGTTAATCTGCGCCGACATAAACTCGTAACGCTCGCTAACCTCCTTATATTCCTCGATTGCCGAAACGTTTACGTTTCCGAGCCCGCGGATTTTCGACTTAATCTCCGCAAGCTCTTTTTTAGCCTCGTTCGGCTTTTCGATATGAATACCGATTTTTTCGGCTTCGCTTCTGGTTAGCTGATACTCGTCGTAAAGCTTTCTTATAACGTCGTCGTACTCCTTAAGCATAACCTCCTTGCGCTCGGTAAGGCGGGCTAATTCGCCGCCGATTTTCTCGCGCTGTGAGGTCTGCTCCCGCTCGCTAGTGCGTAGCTGAAGCCCCGCCTTTTCGGTCTGGTTGCGCTTTTCAAGCAGTTCCTTAATATTCTGCTCGGACTCGGCAATTTTAAGCTTGATTTCCTCGGTTTTTGCCGCCGATTGCTCCGTTTTAAGAAGTAAATCGGCGTTTTTAAGCTCAAACTGCGCGATTTCCTTTTCGATTGCCTTAAGCCTTTCGGCTCTGCCTGCAATCATTGCCCGCAAATCCTCGGCTGATTTTTCGAGTGCCTCGACGTCCTTTTGCAGTTCGATTACCGCAAGCTTTGCCGCGGTTATCTCTTCAGCCGCCTTTTCCCGTTCGGCGTTAAGGTTATCCCTGCCGCCCGTCACTTTATCTATTTCCGACTGTACCAAAGACTTTTTGCTGTCAAGCTCGGCAATAGCCCTTGCCGCCGCGGCGGATATTTCTCTAAGCCTATTAAGCTTTTCTTCACCGCTCGTTATCTCATCTGACAGCTGTTTAAGCGAGGTTTCAAGATTTGTCTTTAAATCGCCCAAGCGTTTAAGCTCGGAAAGGGCGCGGATTTTATCCTCGTTGGCGGTGGTGATTTCCGCGTTTTCGGCGGTAATATCGGCTTTAACCGCCGCCGCCGACTCCTTAGCCTCATTAAATGCCTTTTCGGTTGCGTTCGCCTTTTCGCTAAGCTTTATGACCTCGGCTTCAAGCGCCTTAATGTCGCCCGAACGGCTTAAAAGACCCGCGCTTTTTACAAGCGAGCCGCCCGTAAGCGAGCCGCCGGGGTTTACCACCTGACCGTCAAGGGATACCACCTTTACGCGGTAGCCGTATTTCTTAGCAATAGCCGCCGCTGAGTCAATATCCTCTGCGACAACAACCGCTCCCAAAAGGTATTTTATAATTTCGCGGTATTTTCCGTCCGCGCTTACAAGGTCGCCCGCGACGCCTACAAAGCCGGCTGTTTCCTCAAAACCGCGTTCCTTAAATTCGCGCGACTTAATTGTCGCTACAGGCAGGAAGGTAGCCCTGCCGCCCTTGTTGGTTTTAAGAAAGCTTATCGCCCTCTTAGCGTCCGCCTCGGTTTCGACTACTATGTTCTGTATTGCCGCGGCGAGGGCGGTTTCTACCGCAACGCTGTATTTTTTATCAACCGAAATAAGGCTTGAAACAGGGCCGCAGATTCCGCGCAAAAGCCCCTTTTTAGCTTCTCCCATAACCGCCTTTACGGAATGGCTGAAGCCCTCCATATTGTTCTCAAGCTCTCTTAAAATCTTAATACGGCGGCGCTTTTCCTCGGTATCAAGCCGCAGGGTATCAAGCTCATTTTTAAGCCTTTCGGCGGTTTCTTCTTTTGATTTAAGCCTTAGCTCATATCCCCTTACGGCGTTTTGGCGGCTTAAAATATTATCGCTTATACTGTCAATCAGGCTCTCGGTTTCTTTAAATTCCGTGGTTAATTTTTCAATTTCGTCACGGTATTCCGCCATTTGCGCGTCCGCCGTGCCTTTTCGGGCGATAATTTCCTCTGTCGCGCTGTCGGCGGTAACCATTTCAACTCGTCTGTCGGCAGTTTCGGCGGTAAGCGCGTTAAGGCTTTTAACCTTATCCTCAATTTTGCGGGAAATACTCTCGCTGTCATTAAGCATTTCGGAAAGCCTGTCTTCCAGACCGCGAAGCTTATTTTCAAGCTCGGTTTTTTCATTATTCTTTAACGCCGCCTGACTGCGCTTTTCCTCAATTTCCCTTTGCGCCTCGCTGTCTGACCTGCCTAATTGCTCGGTTTCACCCTTAAGGCGTTCTATAGACTGATTATTGTGTTCAATATCGTTGTTTATAACCGTAACCGCACCGTCGTTCTTAACGATTTCCTCGTTAAAATTGGAAATATTAAGCCGCTCGCCCTCAATTTCCGAAGTAAGGCGGGCAAAATATGCGGTGTTTTCCTCGGTTTTGCGGTCAAAATCGGAGAGAGCCTCGTCAATTTCACGGTAGGTTAACTGCGCCGCCGCGATTTTGCTCTCCTGCGCGCGCAAAGCCTCCTTTGAATTATCAAGCGTATAAAGCCACAGCCCTATTTCAAGCTCCTTTTTGGTTTCGGATAACTCCAAAAATTTCTGCGCCTTTTTGCTCTGCTCCTTAAGCGGACCCACTCTTGCCTCCAGCTCGTCGCTTATATCGTGCAGTCGCAAGAGGTTATCCTCCGCTGAGCTGAGCTTTTTTTCGGCTTCAAGCTTTCTGTAGCGGTACTTTGAAATTCCCGCCGCTTCTTCAAAAATATCGCGGCGCTCGCCCGATTTGGAGCTTATAATATTGTCAATCTTACCCTGACCTATCATTGAGTAGCCGTCACGCCCGAGACCCGTGTCCATAAACAGCTCATGAATGTCCTTAAGGCGTACAGAAACGCCGTTTATCGCGTACTCGCTCTCGTGCGAGCGGTAATAACGCCTTGTAACGGCAACGTTATCGTTGTCGAAATTAAGGGTTCTGTCGGTATTGTCGATATTAAGAGTAACCTCGCAGTAGCCGTGAGGGCGGCGGGTTTCCGTTCCGCCGAAAATGACGTCCTCCATAGACTGACCTCTAAGGCTCTTTGTGGACTGCTCGCCCAAAACCCAGCGCACCGCGTCGGAAATATTGCTCTTACCGCTGCCGTTAGGCCCCACAACTGCGGTTATTCCCTTACCGAATTTTAAAACCGTTTTATCGGCAAAGGATTTAAAGCCCTGGATCTGAATAGAGCTTAACAGCATTTTTTACATCTCCCTTACAAGCTTAAAATCAAGACCGCACAAATTTTCATCTACCTCAACGCGGCAATCATATCCCTTTGATTTTAAGAAAATTATATTTTTTCTGCCCTGTCCCGTCATTTTGGAAACGGCGGATTTAGAGACCTTAATTGTATATTTGCCCTTTTCTAAAAGCTCGGATAAAACCCCCGTGAGCATTATCTGAGACTGGCAAAGCTCGCTGAAGGCGGGGTGCCAAGGGCCTGCGATATACGCCTTTTCCTCGATAGAATGAAGTCCTAAGCGTATAACCCTTATCCCGTTTTCGGTAAACATCTTATAAAGCTTTGAAGAAAGCGCAACCGCGCCGTCAAGGGTCTGGGGCTTATAAATATTATCGGCGTAAAGGGCGGCTAAATCGGTATCCTTTAATACTACCGTCGGGTAAATTCTTACCGTATCGGGTTTTAGGGCAATCAGCTTTTCGGCGGTTTTAATTGCGGAAGAATCGCTGTCCCCGTAAAGCCCCGTCATCATTTGAAGCCCCAATTCAAAGCCCTGCTCCCGTATAAGTCGCGAAGCTCTTTCAACGTCGCCCGAGGTATGCCCTCTGTTGTTCATTCTGAGCACGCGGTCGTTCATACTCTGCGCGCCAAGCTCAATAGAGGTAACGTGACGCTCCTTTAAGAGGGATAAAATCTCATCATCTATCGCGTCGGGGCGGGTGGAAATTCGTATTCCTTTAACCGTTCCGTCCTCAACGTAGCGCGCCGCCGCCATTAAAAGGTCGGTCATATAATTGCGGTTAATCGCCGTAAAGCTGCCGCCGAAAAAGGCGATTTCAGCCGTTTCGGAAATAAAATTTCGGCTGTCTTTTGCCGCCGCTACCGCCTTTTCAACATCCGCCGCAGAGGGTGCCCAACAAACGCCGGTAATATACCTTTGATTGCAGAAGCTACACTTATTGGGACAGCCGATATGCGGAACAAATATTGAAATATTCGAGTGGCTTTTGCTCATATTTCGGCACCCATAAGCTTTAATGCCTGTTTTGCCGCCATCTGCTCAGCCTGCTTTTTGCTTTTGCCCGAACCCGTGCCAATAACGTTGGAATTAAGATGAACCTCGACCGTAAAAAGCTTATCGTGGTCAGGACCGCTCTCACCCGTCAAAATATAGGTGACCTCCTCCTCGGGATTACGCTGAATAATCTCCTGAAGCGAGGTTTTGTAATCCTTGAAGACCTCGTCGTCGGTATGCTTAAGCTCCCGCAAAACAAAGCGCATAACGTGCTTTCGCGCTATCTCCATACCGCCGTCAAGATAAATAGCCGCCAGCACCGCCTCAAAGGCGTCGGCTAAAATGGAGTCGCGCTCCCTGCCGCCGTTTTTTTCCTCGCCCTTACCGAGCATTAAAAACTCGCCTAAGTGAAGCTCCCTTGAAAAGGCGCAGAGAGATTTTTCGCAGACGAGCGAGGCGCGAAGCTTTGTAAGCTCCCCCTCGGGCATATTGGGGAAATTCTTAAAAATATAGTCCGACACTATTACCGACAGCACAGAGTCCCCTAAAAATTCCAATCTTTCATTTGAGGAAAAGCCGCCGCGCACCTCGTTTGCATAAGAGGAGTGGGTAAGCGAATTTTTAAGTAAATTAATATTTTTAAATTTATAGCCTAATCTTTCTTCTAAAGCTTCCATTTTACTTATCCTTTGAATCATTCATTGCCGAAAGAGCCGCCGAAATTTTATCTATAACGCCCGTTTCGGTAAATTTAATCGCCTGACCGACAGCGTTTTTAATCGCCTTTGCGTCCGAACTGCCATGCGCCTTAATAACCGTCTTTTTAACTCCCAAAAGCGGCGCGCCGCCTACCTCGGAGCTATCCATAAGCTTTTTGACCTTGCCGAGATCCTTTTTTACGACAAGCGCCGCAAGCTTATTAGGCAGGCTTTTGTAAAACACTTCCTTGATTAGAGAGAAAAGTGTTGCGGCAGATCCCTCGATAAGCTTAAGGGCGATATTGCCCGTAAAGCCGTCGGTTATAACCGCGTCGCATACGCCCTTAGGCATCTCCCGCGACTCAATATTTCCTACAAAGTTTATCGGAGCTTCGGAAAGCAGCTTATACGCTTCCTTTTGCAGTTCGCCGCCCTTAGTGTCCTCTGTACCGATATTAAGCAGTCCTATCTCGGGGTTCTTTTTACCCTCTACCCCCTCTAAATAGGCGCTCGCCATTATGCCGAACTGACAGAGCATTTCGGGTCTGCAATCCGCATTAGCGCCCATATCCATAAGCATATAGTGACCCTTTGGAGCGGGAATAAGCCCTGCAAGGGCGGGGCGCTTTACCCCCTTAATACGCTTAATTATTAGGGTGCCGCCTACCACAACCGCACCCGTTGAGCCCGCCGAAACAAAGGCGTCTGCCCTATCCTCAGCTAACTCCTTGAAGGCTAAAGCCATAGAGCTTTCGGAGTGCGCCTTTACAAGGGAGGTCGGCTCGTCATGCATAGAAATAACATCATCGGTATCAACAATTTTTAGTTCTCCGTAAAACTTCAAATCGTTCTCGGCAATTACTTCTTTAATTGTTTTTTCGTTCCCCGTAAGAGTGATTTCGGCGCTGTATTCGTTTGATGCCAAGGCAGCGCCCTTTATTATTTCGGTCGGGGCATTGTCCCCGCCGAAAGCGTCAACAACAACACGCATTTTTATTCTCCTCTTTTAATATTCTTGTCAAACCATTCAAGCGAACGGTTGGCTAACGCCGCATAGCGCTCCCGCTTGTCCCTTATATGGGGCTCAAGCGGCGGAATTATGCCGAAATTCGCCCCCATAGGTTGGAAATCGGTAACTGCGGGATTGCATATATATGAAAGCAGAGCGCCCGTCATAGTAAAATTGGGGAGTATCAGCGGCTCGTTTCCGCAAAGCCTTGCCGCGGCGTTTATTCCCGCGACTATTCCGCTTGCCGCAGATTCCATATACCCCTCTACCCCCGAAAGCTGACCCGCGAAAAAGATATTTCCGTCGGCTTTTAGGGACAAATCTGGGCTTAGAAGCCTCGGCGAATTTATAAAGGAATTTCGGTGCATTACGCCGTAGCGCATAAACTCGGCGTTTTCGAGCCCCGGTATCATTGAAAATACCCTTTTCTGCTCGGGAAATTTTAAATTGGTCTGAAAGCCCACTATATTAAAGAGTGTAGCCGCCGCGTTTTCCCGCCTTAGCTGTACCGCCGCCCAGGGTCTGTGACCCGTTCGCGGGTCGCGAAGACCCACAGGCTTTAAGGGACCGAAACGGATTGAGTCCTCCCCGCGCTTTGCCAAAATTTCAATCGGCATACAGCCCTCGTAAACATTCACGGGACGGTCAAAGCCGTGAACGGGTGCAGACTCGGCAGTAATAAGGGCGTTATAAAACGCCGTGTATTCTTCCTTGTTCATAGGGCAGTTGATATAATCGTCGGTGCCCTTGCCGTAGCGGGAGGCGTAAAATGCCTTGTCCATATCAATGCTTTCCGCCGTGACTATCGGCGCGGCGGCGTCAAAAAAGCTTAAATTGCCGCCCTCGCAGAGCTTGCTTATTTCCTCGGCAAGCATGCCGTCGGTAAGCGGACCTGTCGCAATTACTGTAATGCCGTCCCTTGGAATTTCTGTAACTGTCTCGGTTTTTACCGTGATATTAGGGTGACTTTTAATTTTTTCGGTGATAATTCGCGAAAATTCGTCCCTATCCACCGCAAGCGCTCCGCCCGCGGCAACAGCGCACCTGTCCGCCGCCGAAAGGCAGAGGGAATCAAATCTTCGCATTTCCTCCTTTAAAAGCCCCGCCGCCGAATCGACCCTCGCGGCCTTAAGGGAGTTAGAGCAGACAAGCTCGGCTAATAAATCGCTTTTGTGGGCGGGAGTTTTTTTGGCGGGCTTCATTTCAATAAGCTCGGTTTTAATACCGCGGTTTGCCGTTTGCCACGCCGCCTCGCACCCCGCGAGACCGCCGCCTATAACCGTGATTTTATTCATCGGTCTTTTCTCCGCTCTTTTTAGTTGTTTTCTTAGCTCTTGTCGGGCAGTCGGAGTTCATACAATACTTTCTGCCCCTTATTCCGCTTATGATATAGCCGCCGCACTCGGGGCAGGTTTCGCCCGTGGGAATACCGGGGGCGGCGAAATCACATTCCGGGTAATTCGAGCAGCCGTAGAAGGTCTTGCCCTTTTTGGATTTTCGCTTTAAAAGCTTTGCGCCGCATTTAGGACAGGGCTGTTTAACCTCATCCTCGGGAAGCGGCTTTGTGTTTTTACATTCGGGATAACCCGGGCAGGCTAAGAACTTTCCGAACCGACCCGATTTTATAACCATTTTTCTGCCGCACTTTTCGCAGACAACGTCGGTTTCCTCCACGGGAACCTTTACCCGCTTACCCTCAAGGGAGCTTTCCGCCTTGGTGTAAAGCTTGTCGAAATCCTTATAAAAATCCTTTATGGTATCTACCCAGCCGCGTTCTCCCGCGCCTATTTCATCAAGCTGTTTTTCAAGCCCCGCAGTGAATTTAACATCGATAATTTTATTGAAATAATCAACCATAAGGTCGGAAACAACCGTGCCGAGTCCCGTGGGCTTAAGGGACTTTTTCTCCCGCTCGATATAATCTCGGCTTAAAATATTAGAAATAATCGGTGCGTAGGTGGACGGTCTGCCTATTCCGTTTTCGTCGAGAGCCTTAATTAAGGTTGGCTCTGTATACCGTGCGGGGGGCTGAGTAAAGTGCTGATTGGGAGTAAGCTCCTTAAGCTTTAAAAGGTCGCCCTCCTTCATTTCGGGAAGAGCG